>JAKAHQ010000224.1 GCA_021814855.1 Bacteroidota bacterium
CTGCAATCGAATTTTTGAAAAAGCAAAATAAAATCAACGTTAAAAAAATCGGATTCCTTGGACATAGCGAAGGAGGAATAATCGCTCCTTTAGCTGCCGAGAATTCCAACGACGTCGCCTTTATGGTTCTTATGTCGGGAAGCGGAGTAACCGGCGGCGACTTATTGCTGGAACAACAACGCCGGCTTTTGAAAAGCAGTAACGTTCCGGATAGTATTATTACAGAGGACTTAGCGCTTCAGAAGGAAATTAATGAAACACTTTCAGCAGGTAGAGATATTAATGATATCGAGAAAGATATTCGAGCATTCACGGAAAAAGATTATAATAACCTAAGCCAGGAAGTAAAGGCATCTATTCCCGATAAAGAAGCTTACATAAATTCTAATGTGCGATCGCAGATATTTACTTTCAACAATCCGTGGTTTAGATATTTTATAAAATACGATCCGATTCCCGCTTTGGAAAAAGTAAAGGTCCCGGTACTAATGACTTTCGGCGAACTGGATTTACAGGTGCCTGCGGATCAAAATAAACCTAAGATGGAAGAGGCGCTTCGCAAAGGCGGCAACACCAACTTCAAATCGATAGTTTTTCCGAAAGCAAATCATCTTTATCAGGAAGCAATTACAGGCAGTCCGGGAGAATATTCTCAACTGCCTAAAGAATTTGTACCCGGCTTTTTAGAAACCATTGCGAATTGGATAATTGAGGTAACCAAATAAATACCTTTCCCCTAAATCATTTAGCGGGAATAAACAAAACGGTAATGAAATGTCGCTAGAGAAATATTTTTCAAAGTACAGAAATAATATAATCGGTATCGATCAAGAATTTAATTCCGTCTGCGGGACAAAGAAAATAATTTATGCCGATTGGATTGCAAGCGGGCGCCTTTATTCCCCCATCGAAAAAATATTACACGATAAATTTTATCCTTATGTGGGCAATACACACTCGGAATCTTCCGTAACCGGCACATCGATGACAAGAGCTTATTGCGAAGCAAAATGCATCATAAAAAAACATGTTAATGCCGGTCATGAAGACGTTATACTTTTTGATGGATACGGAATGACCGCCGCGGTAAACAAGTTCCAAAGGATTCTCGGTTTGCGCGTAGTTGAGCAGCTTCAAAAATTTACAAATGTGCCAAAGGAAGTTAAACCGGTTGTGTTCCTTACTCACATGGAACATCACTCTAATCAAACGTCCTGGCTGGAAACAATTTGCGATGTTGTAATAATCGAACCGGATGAATTTGGTTTAATCAATCTCGATCACTTTGAACACCTTCTAAAACTTTACGACGACCGTGACATCAAAATTGGATCTTTCACGGCAGCATCCAATGTAACCGGCATTCAACCGGATTATCACGCAATGGCCAGAATGATGCACCAACATGGCGGTATTTGTTTTGTAGATTTTGCCGCTGCGGCTCCTTATGTAGATATAAATATGCATCCGGAAGACCCGTTGGAAAAACTCGATGCAATTTTCTTTTCGCCACATAAATTTCTTGGTGGACCCGGAACATCGGGAGTTTTAATCTTTGATTCAAAACTTTATAAGAGAAAAATTCCGGACAACCCCGGCGGCGGTACAGTTGACTGGACAAATCCTTGGGGACAGCATAAATACTTGGAGGACATAGAACTCCGTGAAGACGGCGGTACACCAGGTTTTCTTCAAGCAATTAAAACAGCTCTTGCTATTAAATTAAAAGAAGAGATGAGCACGGATAATATGAAGAGTCGCGAGCATGAGCTTCTTCAAACCGCCTTTGACAGGTTTGATAAAATTCCTTCTCTGCATGTTCTTGCGCAAAACGTAAAAGATCGTCTTGGGGTAATTTCATTTTATGTGGAAGATATCCACTACAACCTTATGGTAAAATTATTAAACGATCGATACGGAATTCAAGTGCGCGGCGGCTGCTCTTGCGCCGGAACTTACGGCCATTATCTTCTTCACGTAGACCCGACAAGGTCAAAACGAATTACTGATAAAATAAATCAAGGTGACCTTTCCGAAAAACCGGGTTGGGTACGATTATCTCTTCATCCTACAATGACCGATGAAGAATTGAAGATTGTTCTCGATGCAATTGAAGAAATCATTGCTAATGCGGTGGTATGGTCGAAGGATTACATTTATTCTCCCAAGACAAATGAATACACACATAACTCCTTCACAGAGAAGAACTGGGAACATATAAAAAGATGGTTCGATCTTAACAATGAAAATAATTCTTGACACAAGATAATTTCATTTCTATCTTTGCACCCAAGATGAAAAACGCAAAAGAAACATATAACAATTTTAACACAAGCCGGGCTTGGTGGTGGTGGAATAACTATAATTGCGCAAACTCGGTGATATAAACTAATTAAAATAGAATTTCGAATGAAACCCTTCTTAGTAATCACTGAGAAGGGTTTTTTGTTATAGAGGAATAATAAAATGGAATACACGCACTTTTCGGAACTGGCGGCAAATTACAACTTCGTACCGGTGTATGAAAAAATATCGGCGGATTTGTTAACTCCGGTGCTTGCTTACTTGAAAATCAGAAAAGCCGGTTCAACTTCGTTCCTTTTGGAATCCGTCGAAGGCATCGGTCGTTTGGCACGGTACTCTTTCATTGGATTAAATCCTTCCGAAATAATTTCCAACTATCATTCACGATTGATAATAAAATCAGCCGGTAAAGAAGAAGGTAAGTTTGAAAATCTCTTCGATCATCTTCAGTCAAGAATCGCAGGTTTTAACTATCCACATATTGATGAACTTCCCTATTTCACGGGAGGAATTGTAGGGTACATGGGTTTTGAAAATATTTCACTTATCGAGGAAGTTATAGAGTTTGAAAAGGAATTGAACTCGCTTGCGCCGGATTCAATTCTTGGTGTGTATAAAACTATAATCGCTTTCGATCACTTCAAACATCAAATTATTTTAATCACAAACGTTGATGTAACCGATAAGAACAATATCGAAACAAAATACAAGAATGCCGGACTCGAATTAAAAAACATGCGCAAGCTTCTTTCCAACACTGTCGAGTATAGATCCGACTTCAAGGCAAACCCGATAAATCTTAGCCAGGATGAAGAAAAACAATTTTGTAATTTGGTTGAACAAAGCAAGAAAAACATTTTTGACGGCGACGTTTTTCAAATAGTACTTTCAAAAAGATTCGCAGCGGATTTTACCGGCGATACTTTCAACGTTTACCGCGCCTTGCGAATGATTAATCCATCGCCTTACATGTATTACATGGAATTCGAGAACGACTTCAAAGTCATCGGGACTTCACCCGAAGATTTATTGAAAGTTAAAAACAGAAAAGCGGAAATACTTCCTATTGCAGGAACACGCCGACGCGGCAAGAATGAAGAAGATGATCTTCGTTTGGAAAAAGAATTGATGAACGATCCCAAAGAAATTGCCGAACATGTTATGCTTGTCGATCTCGCGCGCAACGATTTGGGAAGAGTCTGCAATTACGGAACCGTAAAACTTTCCGAGAACATGAAGATTAACCGTTTCTCTCATGTTATGCACATCGTTTCAAGAGTTGAGGGAATGCTGCGCGACGATGCTGATTGTATCGATGCATTGAAGGCTTCATTCCCCGCCGGCACTGTTACAGGCGCGCCAAAGATTCGCGCTATTCAATTGATCAACGATTACGAGAAACTAAAACGCAGCGTTTATGCCGGCGCTGTCGGCTACATCGACTTTTCCGGCAATCTCGATATGTGCATTGCAATTAGAACTCTCTTTGCAACTAAGGAAAAAATCTACTGGCAAGCTGGCGCCGGCATTGTTGCCGACAGCAAACCGGAACTTGAATTGAAAGAAATCAAGAACAAATCTGCAGCCCTATTAAGTGCCCTTAAAATGGCGGAGGTGATAGATGAAAATATTGGTAATTGATAATTACGATTCGTTCACGTTCAATCTTGTTCAGCTTATTGGAAAATTTTCTTCCGATACAATTGTAAAGAGAAATGATAAAACTTCGCTTGACGAGATAGAAGAAATGAATCCCGATAAAATTGTTATCTCCCCCGGCCCCGGAACTCCGGATGAATCGGGTATCTCCCTAGATGTGATTAAAAATATAGGGAAGAAAAAACCGGTACTTGGAGTTTGTCTTGGTCATCAAGGTATTGGATACTGCTTCGGCGGAAAAATAACCAACGCTCCTTATCTTATGCACGGCAAGACTTCAGAAATAATTCATGATGGTAAAGGTATTTACCAAAACGTTCCGCAAAAATTTTTGGCGGGAAGATATCATTCACTCATTATCGAAAAAGAATCATTACCGGAAGAATTGGTAATGACAGCGCAAAC
>JAKAHQ010000225.1 GCA_021814855.1 Bacteroidota bacterium
CATTTTCAATAGAGATAATTGCCATACTGCCGAGGGATGAAACAAATTCGATATCCGACTTGCTGTAGAGAAGTTCGCTTTTCCTCTTTCCGAGCAAAATCAATCCTTTAGTCTCGCCTTTAATTTGCATCGGCACAACAAGATCGACTCCTACCTCTGCAAAAGGTTTAAACTGATTCACCAGTTCATTCCTTGAAAGCGGTTTGTCAAATTGGTCGGAACTGCACGTTTTGAGCGCCTGCTTAAGATGATTTTCGTCAAAGCGGTTTTCAAGAAAAGTCACAAAATTATTTGAACATGAGACAACGGCATACTTTGAAACCAGCATCTGTCCAATTAGTGAATACACCAAAAGTTTACCGATCATTTCAACCTGCAGAATGCCGCTGAATTCTTTGCTCAAATCGAACAAGCTGCTAAGCTGGTTTACTTTCGCGTCCAGGTCGCGGTTAACACGTTTTAGCTTTTCAACAACTATGGAATTCTCGATAGCTGTTGAGCCGACATTTAAAATTGTCTTTAAAAAATTTATATCCTCAGTCTCGTAGGATTTGCCAGTAAGTTTTGGACCAAGAATTACAATTCCTTTTAATCCTTCAGAAGAATGAATTTCCTGCATTATGGGAAAATTATTTTTATTAATAAACTCGACGAGCGACTCGTTGTACTCGTAATCGAATTTTGTAATGGCCGGAAAACTTTCCACAACCTGGTTTGAAATCCCTTTCGATATTTTAATTTCAAATGCGTTTTCGTCGTTCAGCAGCGCAATCATTCCCTTTGTAGAATGGAATTTACCGAAGCACGTAAGCAAAATATTGTTGAGTGTAAAGTTAAGGTCGAGGGTAGAATTAATTAGGTTGCTGAAATCAACAAGTGCAGAAAAATTTCTTAAAGCTGCATTGTTATCTAATTGATGCATGCTAACGCGACAGATATTTTACTAAAATAACCTGGTTTTTATTTCCAGAGAGTGTTGAGTACTTTACTTCGTCCATCAACTTCTTCATAAGATACATTCCCAGTCCGCCAACGCGTTTCTGTTTGTAATACTCGCTTAAGTTCGGTTCCGGAATTCGCGTCGGATCGAAATGGTTACCGCTATCCGTAATTGATATTGTGAATTTAGTGTTATCGAAACGTACTTTTATAATTATATCTCCCTCGGGAGAATATTTATAGGCGTGTTTAATGATGTTGGTACAAGCTTCATCAACGGCTAAAATAATCTTGCCGGTAACTTCATCGGAGAAGCCGATTTCCTGGGCGGCAGAGCGGGTGAAATCTCTTATCTGGGCAAGATTGTCGGTTGTGCTTTTAACGACAATTTCTTTTTCGAATATTTTATTGGAAGAATTCAAATTCGAACCTTACGGATTAAATTTTGTAATAGCGTCATGTTCGTCTTTATAGAATTCGTAAAGAATCGGAAAGCCAAGGAGATCAAAAATGTTGTACACATTTTCTTTCATGTTCGAAAACTTAATGTCTCCCTTGTTCTCCCTCATGGTTTCAACGTAGGCCATGAATACTCCCAAACCCGCACTGCTGATATACTTCAGGTCGTTAAAATTTACTACGACCCGGAATTGCTTTTCATCGAGCAGTTTGTTGAAAACATTTTCGAGTTCAGGAGCGGTATGGGCATCAAGATACCCTTTCACATCAATCACACTTACGGAACCGACACCCCGTAAGTTGACATTGAAATCCGCCATTAAATATCTCCGCTGTTTATTAATTAATTTTATTCCACTTAAAAATAACTAAGGTTATATCGTCATGCTGAGAATGATCTTTGGAAAACAGACTCAGCTCTTTCATAATAATATTCGAGATGCTGTCGAGACTTTTATCGCAATTACCAAGGATAAGCGATTCCAATCTTTCATATCCGAAATCTTCCTGGTTCGCATTCTTTGCTTCGGGAATACCGTCGGAATAACAAACGATAATATCATTATTCTTTAACTGAATTTCCATTTCTTTTATAGAATTAGTGAAGTTATTTCCGTAATCCAATCCTAGCCCAATACCCGGCGGCTGCAGTCTCGATATGCGTCCTTCGCTGTAGAGAATTGCCCAAGGATGACCGGCACGCGCAAAATTCATGGTTCCTTTTTCCTTATCAATTATTCCATAAATAACCGTGACAAAACTTTTTTTGTCGAGACTATCTTTGAGCACTTCGTTGGCTTTTATAAGAAGTTCCTTCGGGTTGGAAATTATCTTTGCGAGGGATTCGAAAATACCTTTTACCTCGGACATAATAAACGCGGCGGATATTCCTTTACCGGCTACGTCGGCTACAACAAAGGCAAGCCGGTTATTTTCCAATTCGAAGAAATCGTAATAGTCGCCTCCAACTTCAAAGGCGGGAATAAACAGCGCAGAAATTTGTAATTCCTCGGCGCTCGGTACGGTGTGTGGCAGAATTTTTTTCTGAATGTCACGCGCAACATCCAGTTCTTTTTCAAGTCTCTCCTTCTCAATCGACTCTTCAATAAGTTTAGCGTTCTCAAGCGCAACGGCGGCGTATTCGGCAAAGGCCTTTATTGCCTTTCTCTCGTCAACGTCAAACTGGTTTTCCTTTTGGCGCGCGGCAAAAAGGTATCCGTTGATCTTGTTGTGCACTTTGAGCGGCGCAATGGCAATAGAATGAAATTGCTGCGATTCAAGATTGTAACGTTTTAATTCTTCGGACTGCACAATTTCAATTGAATCGTAGGTGCCGAGCCCGGCAAATAAAATCTGGTTCGAAATTTTATCCGCTGCAACATAACCAATGTTATTAACGGAGTTAAGTTCAAGCGCGTTATCTTTTTTTGTTACAAGCCAGGCTGAATTGGAATTGCACACGCGGGTTGTAATTTTTGTAACCGTATCGGCAAGTTCCTTAAAATCGAAGACCTGGGTAATAAGATTTGTAAGATCCATTAACGATGAAACTTCGTCGGCCTTCCTATCGAAAGCTTCGGCAGTAGGCAGATGAAACAATGTGGTGAAAAAGATAATTCCGTAGTAAATGGAGCCGTAAATCATTACGAGACTAAAGATGGTCTGAAACCCAGGTGAAAAGCTGAATAAAAGCTGGCGGGTTACGTGGGTATTGGAAGAGATTGCAAACGTAATTCCGAACAAAGCCGAAAGCACAACAGAAATTCCAAGCAAGTAATACTTTTGACGTTTGGTTAAAAAAGCAATCCATGCAACACGAATCGAATTAAGCGAAATCAAAACTATTGTAACCACATAGAACGCATCGCGGGGGTAATCTAACGACGGATCGAACGACACAAGCAAGTTGGAAAAAAAGCTAAACATGAAAAAGAAGAGCATTGTGTTGAAGTACGTGCTCGGATCTTTCTTCTGCCGGAGAAAGAATAACTCGCGGAATGTTGTGAATATGTACGCAGTAGCGCCGATAAAAACAAAAGCTATTAGAACAGCAAAAAACGAATTGAAGAAAGTAACCTGTGTACTATCCGTATTGTTCGCCAATAATGAGTTTGCAATTGAAACAATAAAGAACAACAATGCAGCAAGTATTCCGGAGTTGAGTATAAGCGAGAGAGGCGAATCTACTCTTGAGCTCAAAAACTGATGAAGATAATTATACAGGAAAAAAATTGTTCCGAAGACCAGCGCCTCGTTGATAACAGACAGTACCGCCGCATCATGTATCGGAAAAATAAGATTAAAAAGGAACAGCATAATGGAAATCAAAATAGCATTTTCCAATCCTCGGCTTTGAGTAAATTTTTTTATCCTTTCCTGCATTTTATCTCGTTATGATTGGTTAATTGCTTCTAGATTGGGTTTGTTTGCGCTTCATTTCTCTTCGCATACGTTCCATGTCTTCTTTGATTTTTTTCTTTATCGAATCCCGCATGCCCGGTTTGTTCAACTTGTTAAGAGAATCAAGCTTAATTCCGTATTTTTCAAGTTCGGAGAAATCAGCTTTGGAAAGACCATCGAGCGCTAAATTCACAATTTCATACGGATCAATAATTACCGGCTCAGAATGACCGTAAGTTGAACCGGCTTCAGGAGGAACGGGAATTTTAATATTTATCTTATTCCTATCGAATTGCCTTTTTAATTCTTTCGACATCTTTCTTAAATTGAACGCAACTTCCCTTAACGTTCTGCTTAAACTATCATGCACTACTTGAGTAATGTGATGCGCTTCGTCGGGAATGACAACCTTATACATATTCGAATCGACCGTAAAGCTGTAATTTTGAGGAATGCTCTTAGCGGCAGTTTTAATTACAGGCGCAAGATTCAGTTTAACGTCAAACTCCTGGGATTTTTTCAAATCCAGCTCTTTATTTTTTTCCAGTTCGCGATGTTGTTTATTAAAC
>JAKAHQ010000226.1 GCA_021814855.1 Bacteroidota bacterium
TATTTTCTTTATATGATAGGTAAACTTCCTTAGTCTCTGTGATGGACTGTCTTAGGATTACATGTCCGTCCACTTCTTTATTGATTGGCACCGGTTTGTTGGAGATAAAAAAATTTGTGAGAACTACAGATGGAATGTATGTATCGTCGAAAATTTTATCCGGGTGAAAGATATTAAAACCTTTGTCTCCGCCGAAAAGCAACTCGCCCGTTTTTTTAATTTTTGCGCATGCGGTAACATAAAACTCGTTGCTCTGCAATCCGTCGTCCAGACAGTAATTGACAAATGAATTTGCGAGGGGATTAAATTTTGATAAACCGTTGTTTGTGCTTATCCATAAATTATCTTGAGCATCCTCTTCGATACCTTGTATGTTGTTTCCCGGCAAGCCGTCTTTTACTGTTATTCTCCTAAATTTCACCGATTCGGGATTATCAATGTTTCCTTCAATTTTACAAAGCCCGAATGTAGTTCCAACCCACAGACTACCATGCGAGTCTTCGAAGATGAGCAGCACAGTATTATCCGCAATGCTGTAAGGATTTTGTGGGTCGTATTGATAGTGTACGAATTCATTTTTTCCCCGATTGAAATAATCTAGTCCTTTTTCGGTGCATAACCACATTCTATTTCTACTATCCTCAAATACATATCTCACTACGTTCGTGGCAATGCTTTTAGGATTTTTTGGATCGTGAGTAAAATTAACAAACGAATCGGTCGCTTTATTAAGATAGCTTAAACCTCCGCGGTACGAGCCGATCCATAAAGTATTCGAGTGATCAACCATTACACTGAACACCGCGTTGTTAATCATGCTCGGAGTATTTGAAGGGCTGTAGAATTTAAATTGCTTTGTGAGCTTATTATATTTGGCAAGACCGCCCTCGGTGCCGGCCCAAACATTATTTTGGTTGTCCATAGTTATGGAATAAATTTGATTGTTGCCAAGACTGTTGGCATTCAGAGGATTATTCAAATAGTTTATAAAAATGTTCTGGTTTCCCCGTCGTATAAAATGGCTAATACCGCCGCCAAGAGTTCCTAACCAAATAGAATTATCCTTATCAACAGAAATTGTGCTTATATGATTGTTGCTCAAACTGTTTTTAACCGCGGGTTGGTTACGAAAACATTGAAACTGTAATTTTCTAAAGTCCAGTTTGGTTAATCCTCCGCCGAAACTCCCGATCCACAAAATTCCCGAATCATCTTCGAAAAGGCATAATATTCTTTGACTCGGCACGGAATTCAAATCATAATCATCGTGAGTGAAATGATGAAAAATATTTTTCTTCCTGTCGTAGAGGTCGACGCCGTTATAAGTGGTAGCAATCCATAAATTATTTCTGCGGTCTTCAAGTATATCTACAACGTTGTTATCGCAAATAGAATTCGGCTCCAGCGGGTTATGCAAAAACCTTGTGAAATTATTTTTTTGTTTGTTGAATAGATTTAGTCCGCCGGCTGTTCCAACCCAAATGTTATGCTGCCTGTCTTCGTAGATATGATTCACAAAATTATCCGATAGCGAATTCGGATCGCTCGAAAGATTGAAATAGCTCTTGAATTTTTTAGTGTCCGGATTATATACCGAAATTCCATTCCAGGTAGCTACCCAAATGTTGCCGTTTGAGTCTTCGGCAACATCCGAAATTTGACTGCTGCAGACAACATTGGGATCATTTCTGTTCGGATAGAAATAATCGTACTTCCCGTTGTTCAAATTCATTCTGCAAAGGCCGTTCTCGGTTCCCATCCAAAGAAAATAATTTCTATCTATTAATAGCGAGGTAATGCGGTCGTTAATTGGAGAGTTGGGATTTAGCGGGTCGGACTTTACTCGAATAAAGCTGTCGGTTTTTCTCACATATTTATTCAGCCCTGTTCCGTAAGATGCAATCCATAAATTACCTTCTTTATCTTCAACAATAGCTTTAAAATTATGACCGCTAATAGTAGTCGAATCGTTAGGTGTTGATTTATAAACTTTAAACTCGTTTCCGTCGTATCGGTTCAAGCCGTCGGAAGTTCCAATCCACAAAAAGTGCCGGCTGTCCTGGAAGATTGATTCGATAAGATTTTGAGAAAGTCCGTCGTCGGTTGTAAGGGTTTCAAATTTATATTGCTGCGCGTTGTAAAAACCGTTTAGCAAAAAGAAACAACATGAAAAGCAAAAAAGGTAAATTAAAGAAGGAACAGGTTTTCCATGCGATAATTTATGGTACGGATTATTTACCATTTCTGTTCTCTCCGGCGGAAAAATCGAATTATAAATCAGGTGTTCTCTTTACTTAAAAATTCATCTACGAGCGCAATCAATTCCCTTTTATCGAAAGGTTTAGCCAGGTAGCTGCTGAATCCTTTGCCTATAAATTCTTTTTTACTCATTTCCGATGCATAGCCCGTAATCGCAATCATTGGAGTTGATTTATATTTATCCATAGCCCGGAGGTTTCTTAGAACTTCCGTTCCGTCCATATCGTATCCAAGATTGATATCGATAAGAAATAAATCAAAGTTTTTTTGCCTGGCTAATTGGATAGCGCCGGCCCCGTCTTGAGAATAACTTACATTTGCTATTTGCGTTAAGAATCTTTTTATAACTTCAACATTTAGTAAGTTATCTTCTACTATTAGAATTTTGAAACCCGGCTTCTCATTTTTAAAATCCGATTTGTTCTTAATACCATCCGAATTATTGTGTAAGATTTTTCCCCCTTGATCGTTTAACGGAAGGGCAACAATAAAATCCGAGCCCTCGCCTAAATTGCTGGTTAAAGTTATCTCTGCGCCGATTAACGAGGCGACTTTTTTAGCAAGAGTTAAGCCAAGCCCCACTCCTTCAAATGCCCGTCTAATTCCTTCACTAACCTGACGGAACTCTTCAAAAATAACCGATTGATATTCTTTCTTAATGCCTATCCCGGTATCTTTAACATGAATCAAAATTTTACCCGCGGCATTTTCGGCCGTCTCTCTTTCGGCGTAAATTTTTACGCTGCCTTCAAGCGTATACTTAATGGCATTTTCCACCAGGTACGAAATTAATTTTTTAAGAAGCGCCTCGTCTGTTGACAGGGTAATATCTACAGAAGCGTAGTCAATATCAAATTTGAGTTTCTTTTCATCTGCAAATGAGAAGTAGGAATTAAAAATCTGTGTGCAGATTTTACTAAGCTCGAAAGAAGTTGGATGCGGAGTGATATCTTTTTGTTCAAGGTCGAGTAGAGTAAGCACCGAGTTCAAAGTATTCATAAGTCTTTTGCCGGAGCGCGTGATTTTCTTGACTGTTTCAATATCGTTAGGATCTTTAAGTTCATCTTCGAGCAGCTGCGCAAAACCTAATATGCCGTTTAGTGGTGTCCTAAATTCGTGCGACATATTTGCGAGCAGAGTGCTTTTAAGCAAGCTTGCTTCTTCCGCGTTTTTTTTAGCTTTAATAAGTTCATCAATAATTTTCTGTCGCTCGGTCACATTTACAATGGAACCCCTGTAACCAACACAATTGTTTTTTTCGTCGAGGAGGGGCGCGGCATAAGTGGAGACCCAAATGCTATCGCCGTTTCTTTTGCGGATTCTAAAAATGCTATCGTTAATTTTTTCTTTTTGGGACTTTAATTTCTGTGCATAACTAATAATTTTTTCTCGATCCTCCGGTGGAATTAAATTTGTGTAATTCATCTTGCCGATAATTTCATCTCGGCTGTAACCCCAAACACTTTTGCATGTATCGCTGACAAAAGTAAATATTCCGTTTTCATCCGTCGACCAGACAACCACCTGGCTTTGTTCGGAAACCTCGTCGAACATTAATTTATTTTCGCGTAATTCTTTCTCTGCCATTTCTAATTCTTTTCTTTCATTTAAGGATTTTATGCCGAACGCTAAATCGTCTCCAAGTTCGATAAGTAAAACAACTTCATCGGAATTAAACGCGTTTTGATTGTCGGAATAAATTTTTAAAAAACCGACAACTAATTCTTCGATAATTATCGGCAGTGCAATAAAAGTAGGACGATTTTTAATTCCATTAGGTCCGGAAATTCCCGGAGCGTGCGGATCGTAAATTACTTGATTAGATATGAATGGCTTCCCTTTAAAAAATTCTGCGTTTGCAAAGTCGTTCAATTCGGTAATCGAAAGTGTAATTTCGTGCGGCGAAGATTCAAAAGATTCCCCGATTTCGGCGGCTATCCACACCTTGCCTTCTAAACGGTTCGTAAAAAATCCGACCTGCGTTAGCGGATATCCGCCCATCGTTATAATTATTTTGCAAATACTTTGCAGTAATTCATCTTCGTTATTAGCCCTTACTAAAATCTGGTTGCATTCACTGAGGATT
>JAKAHQ010000227.1 GCA_021814855.1 Bacteroidota bacterium
TCTTCGTTCGTGAATGGAGTTCGACGTGTGCTTTTCCGATCTAGGGCATATTTTTTAGAAAAAATTTAGATTATTTTCATACGTGAAATGCTAAAATAATGTTAAATTGACCATTCAAATTTTTACATAAAAAATATGCCCTCCGAAGCCAAAGAATTGAGGGCCGAACTAAAACGTTTGTCCTCTTCGTTTTCCGATGAAGAAAACGTTTTTCGCAGGTCGATAATCGTCTTCAATTTTGTCGAGACGATTTTTAAAAACAAAGAAGCAAAAAAAGCGTTCGATTTTCTGGTTGCCGAAGCCAGCGAGGAAATGAAACTGGCCGAGACCGGAAACGAAGAAGCTATTTTAAAAACCAAACTGGGATGCGGTTGCCGTTTCTGGCGTCATTTCGCCGATTTGGACGCCGTCCATTCCATTATGAAGAAAATGAAACGCGACAAAGACCGTCTCGCTCTAAAAAAATTGGACGAGATAATTTGTCGTCCGTATTCGGCTAAACTATTTCAAGCCGCTTTTCAAGTGGTGAGCGATTGCGTTTTGGAAAAAATTGAACAAGAAGAATTTTTTAAACACTCCGACCGCGGAGATAAAATGTGGTTCGATTCTCAAAGAAGTATTTTATACATAAAAAGTTTTAAAATTTTGATTACGCAACGAGGGCCGGAAAATAACGCTCACAAAATACTTGGATATATTTTTAAAGACAATAAAGATAATATAAATGACAGTTTTTTCTTTTCGGAAATAGCCGAGGATGTTTTTGAAGATTTGGAATATAAAGACGACAAAAATAGCTGGAAGAAATATCACCGAGCTTGCGAATTGATAAACGAAAAAATTATAAAAGGAACAAAGAATTCTGTGGATAAGTTTTTAATATTCAATACGGGTCAAAAAGGATTTCTGAAAATAAATCCTGAATATATATAATTTACAAGCAAAAACATAAAAAAATTCCCGCTAATCTTCCGCGGAACTAACGGGAATATCACTTCTATACAATAGCCTCATAACGATTATGAGGCTTTTTTATTTTAAGTCTCGATCGCTAGAGCGCCCTCTAAAGGTCGAGACGCGAAAAATATAAATCACGATATAACAAGCGTTTATGTTTTACATCAAAGGAACAATCAAGGACGACAAGAACGAGAATTTTACCCGCAAAGACGGGACTCCCGGTCAAAAGCGTCTTCTCTACATCGAACCGTTGGGCAGTATCTACCCGGTGGCCGTTTCCGTGCCTTTAACAAAGGAATACGGAAAAATCGGCGCCAAGGTGGAAATCGAGGTCAACGTCTTCCCGTTCTGTTTCGTGAACAAACAGAGACAAAGGGCTTATCTTTCCGTTTACGTCCCCGAAGACGCGAACGACAAGAAATAGTCCTAAATTATTCCTTAAGTTATCGATATGAATTTCAACGAAATTTTATTGCATTACCAAGTTTTGGACAGCGCAAATAACATCGTTAATCTAACCGCCACTTTTACGTTGCCTCTCGCCGGATTATTTTTCTTCGTGAAAATAGCCCTGGGCGCATGCATCATAATTTACGTGGCCAAAAAGTTATGGCGATAGACGGTATTCAATTTGTCCAAATTTACACTCCGTTGATAATCGTTATCGGAATAATTTGGGGACTTAAAAAAATTAAAGATAGTTTGAAATGATATGACCGAATTCGAAGCAGCAAACGAATTATTGAAATGGTGTTTAATGGCGGGATTCGTCGGTCTTATTCTCATTCCGTTCTTTATCAGCAGAGATAAAAAATAAAGACTAGAGAGGAGGTGAAGAAAAGTATGCTTAGGAAAATCGGATTCGGCTTAATGGCGGTCTTGGGCGCAGTCGGTTTAACCACCAACTTCGCACACGCCGCCGCCGATCAAGATTTGACGAATTCCTTGGCCAGCACGACCAGCTTGTTAAAGGATAACGCTTATGCGTTTATCCCTTACATCCTTGGAGTGTTCGGAGCCGTCATCACTTTAACCTTGATTATCAAGGGTATCATGTGGGGCGTCAAGAAAATCAAAGGAACCATCAAGTAGTTTATCGCCCCGCCTTAACCGGCGGGGCGAAAGCTCCCTCTCTCAAATAAATTTATGTTGACCAACATATTGCTTGTTATCTTAATAGCTATCTTCGCCCATTTGGATTGGCAATTTTATAAAACTTATACCGAACCTCGTCTCTATCACGACAAATTACGAATGGACGAGATTTATAAAAATTGGCGCGAGATAACGAAACAAAAAGATGAAAAATAAACCATTAAAATACGCTCTTTCTTTGTTGGCGATTTTTTGTCTACATTTCTTCTTCGTCGGAAAAGCTTTTGCATCCTACGACAGCAGTCTCATGCTTTATTGGGATTTTAACAATACCAATATAGACAAAATAAACGGGGTGGCCGGAAATAACTTCGGATATAACGGAAGCAATCCTTGGAATTTTTCGGACAGCGCTTCGCTAAACGCCGCGGCCAATTGGTATAACGTGAACATCACCGGCTTGAATATTAATCAAGGAAATAATTTTTCCGTTTCTTATTGGCAATATTTCGACAACAATTCCGATTGTATCGAAATCAAAAACACTTCCGGCAATTTGATTACGGGAATATGTTCGGACCACGCCAATGATGGACGGAATCCGATAAAGCCGAGGGTTTACAGCAACGCTTACGTAAACGAAAATCCGGCCTGGAATAATAATTTGGCTTCAAATCCGTCCGGCAATTATTCTTATCCAAATTTTTCCGCTGGATGGCATTTAATAACTTTCACATTCCCCGCCAATCATCAAGTCCTTTCAATGGACGGCGTTAGAAAATGGGAAGCGGATTTAAGCATTCCTCAAAATTACGGAAATATCGGAGGAATATATTTTTACCCTAACAACTGGGCGGGAAACACTTATCTTTTCGACGACTTCGCTATTTGGGACAAAACACTGTCCGACACGGAAGTTTCTCAAATATATCTTCACGTCGGCGGCTTGAATAACATATATTTCACTCCGGCCGAATATTGCGGCGATACGCTTTGCCAAACCGTCAGCGAGAATTGCTCCACCTGTCCGAGCGACTGCGGGGATTGCGCCAATAATCCGAACGCATCCGATAACACCGGCTTATTCTTCTTCAACAATCCTTATACTTTCTCCAACCAATCGACGGCCAAAGTCAGATATCTCTACAACGAAAACATTTTTACCGTTTATGACTATATTGAGATAAGAAAAATAAGTGCTGATTGGGCGACAAGCACTTTGGTCGCTACCAGTACCATAATAGACAGCACCGGCTTCTTCACCGACAAATATAACGGAACCAGTTTCTTTCCTTTAACGGGAGACGGGACGACGATAGGCTATGTTAATTATGAAGTTATTGGCCATTTATCAGGTTATTGGTCTCCGACTTTAGGCGACGTGGCGGCTACAACGACTATTCCTTATGTGGTTGTGGTCAATTGGCAACCAACCGAAATACCGACGGCCGCCGATATTTTATCCGCCAGCTCGAGCAATCCTTTTTATGACGACAGTGCTATGTATTACGCCGCGTGCGACGCGGATCAATGGAATACGCCAGACCCGGAATTTGTCGGCATAAGCATGCCGGCTCTGAATATGACTGTCATCGGTTGTAAATTCAAACTGGGATTTATCATAGCGGGCAACAAATTCACGACCATAGCCACCGACGGGATTTATAAAGCCGGGAATATCCTAAAAAGCGTTTTCCCGTTTAACGTTTACACCAATCTGAACGCCGCTTGGAAGGCCAGCGAAAATTTATCGACACTCTCCGAATTGTCTTTCCTGTCTCCGGTCAACGGTAATCTGACGGCGCAAATTCCGACCACTGGTACTTCAACAGTCACCGTCGTCTTATGGGGCAAAGATATTTTCACTTCCAGTTCGACCCTAGGAACGGTCAACGCGCAAAAAACTAATCAATTGTTTTTAGCAATTAAGACGATTATCAAATGGGCGCTTTGGGGACTGTTCGGTTTTTGGGCGATTAAAAACGGCAAAGCCTTCATCAATAAAATGACCGAAGGCGAATAATAACCATATGAACGCACTAATTCAATTCATAAAGGTAGTTCTGATTACGACTTTTTTGTCCGGGCTTCTTTACGCCATCGGGCAAGCCGTAAACAACCTAATTCCTTGGCAAAATATCACAATATTTTTCGGAATGATAAGACAATGGTCGAGCCTTATTGATTTCATTTTTCCTACCGATACGCTTTGGCAAATTGTCGGCATAATATTTTCCGTCTATCCGTTCCTGTGGTCGATTATGGCAATTAAAATTCTTATAA
>JAKAHQ010000228.1 GCA_021814855.1 Bacteroidota bacterium
AAATCCGAAGAGAAAAGAGATGAGTATTACGGAATAATTCAGCAGGAGACCGACAGGCTGAGTAAAATTGTTAACCGGATATTAAATTTTTCAAAAATAGAATCCGGTAAATGGAAATATAATTTTACAGCTAACGACCTGAACGAAATAACCGGGCAAATTTATACGAGCTACAAATTTCACCTTGGAAGCAAGGGATTTGATTTTCAGTTTGAACCGGCGGAACACATGCCGGTTACTGTTATGGATAAAGAGGCAGTATCAGAGTCGCTGATAAATTTAATAGACAATGCTGTTAAGTACAGTTCGGATCGGAAAAAAATTATTGTAAGAACTGGCGTAATGGATAAATCCGTCTTTGTGGAAATTGAAGATAACGGCATAGGAATAGCCGCCGACGATCAGAAGAAAATTTTTGATAAATTTTATCGTGTGCCAACAGAAGACGTTCACAACGCAAAAGGAACCGGCTTGGGCTTAACACTGGTGAAGCATATTGTTGATGCTCACAAAGGAGAGATAAGATTAAACAGCAGACTTGGAAAAGGAACAACATTCCGCTTAATATTTCCAGTAAACACAACGCATAAGGAGGCGTGATGCCGAAAATTTTAATTGTTGAAGACGAACCGAACATGAGAAAAGGGTTGAAGGATAATCTTGAGTTCGAAGGGTATGAAGTTGACTGCGCCGATAACGGCGAAGACGGATTAAAGAAAATTCTGGAAAACAATTACAACCTGGTTCTGCTTGATGTTATGCTTCCTAAAATGTCCGGCTTCGACGTCTGCAAGAAAGCACGGGAAAAATCTGTTGCATCGCCGATAATTTTACTTACTGCAAAAGGCGAGGAAGTGGATAAAGTTGTGGGACTTGAGCTCGGCGCAGACGACTATGTTACAAAGCCGTTCAGTCTTAGAGAACTGCTTGCGCGCATCAAAGCTATTTTGCGGCGTTCCGATAATGCCGTAATTAAAAACGAAGTTATAAAAATCGGCAAGCTCGATGTTCATTTTGAAAGCTACAACGCTTTTGAAAACGGAAGCGAAGTGCAAATGTCGCACAAGGAATTTGAACTGCTTAGATATCTCTATGATCATCGGAATCAAACCGTTAGCAGGGATGACCTGCTCAAAAATGTGTGGGGAGACATCTATACAACTTCCCGAACGATAGATAACTTTATTGTTAAACTCAGGCAGAAAATCGAGACGGACGCAAACAATCCTAAAATTATTCTTACCGTTCACGGTATCGGTTACAAACTATTGGCGCATTCATGAATCCTCGCGGAAGCGGGAAAAATTTTTTGCTGCTGTGCAAAATCATATCATTAAAAAAAATTTTTTTTGAAAAAATCTCCTTCCTTTTGGGGAGGAGGTTGATACATGCGCGCGTTACATCATTTTACAATTCCTTACCTGCAAATGACAACTCCTTAACGGAACACTTCGACTAAATAAGCGAGGATTAAAAATAATTAAAGCTAAGGAGGCTGAAATGAAAACATCTAATTACACCTCGGTATTAAAAAAAGCAGGCGTTATAATAACCCTGATTTGTTTAATTGCAACAACAATGGCGGCTCAAAAGCGAAATGACGGAAAGATCAAATTGAACCAATGGGCTGTCAAAAATTTAGTTCAGGGTGTCTCGCACGAAAACGACGGCGTTAGAAAAGCATCCATCTACTACGTCGGGTTATTCAGGGTCGATAAAGCGGTAGATGCTCTTGTAGAACAACTTAAGAATGAAAAATATCCGGCTTATCGTCAAATGATTGTTCTTTCTCTTTATGCAATAGGCGACTATTCGGGGCTGAATGCGATTTATCAGGCTGCCGAGACGGATCCCGACCCTGGAGTAAAACAAATGTGTTTCTCCATTAAATCCGTAGTTGGAAACAACAAAACATTGTTTGCATTATTAAATGAAAGCAAATGACGGTGACAATTGATTACAAATCGTTATTTGAACATTACAAAACAATTATAGAGATACGTTAATTTAGAACAGTGAATGAAGGATTATTAGAAATGAAACCGATAAGAATTGCCACCTTACTAGTCATCATAATAGGTTTCGGCCAAAGTGTTCAAGGACAGAATTGGGATAAAGTAGTAAACTTGAAAGGATCTTGGAAGTTTTCAATCGGAGACGATATGAATTGGTCGAAGCCTGATTATGATGATAACGACTGGGAAAGTATCAAAGCACCTTCAATGTGGGAAGATCAAGGATATAACGGTTACGACGGATTTGCATGGTACAGAAAACATTTCAAAGTATGGGGCTCTGTAAACGGAAAGTACCTTAGTTTGCATCTTGGAAGAATTGACGACGTCGATCAAGTTTATGTGAACGGACACTTGATAGGCGCTTCTGGTACTTTTCCACCTCATTATAAAACCGCTTACTCTGCTTGGCGGGAATATTATATCCCGGATAATTTACTCTATACCGATAGAGACAATGTTATTGCCGTGCGTGTTTACGATTCGCAAATGGGCGGAGGTATAGTTGAAGGTGATTTGGGATTGTTTGAAAAAGAAAATACGTTACGATTGGATGTTAACCTCGACGGTGAATGGAAATTTAAAACCGGCGACAATATGGGATGGAAAGACGAAAAGCTGGACGACCAAAAGTGGCCCAACATTTTTGTCCCCGGCTACTGGGAGACTCAAGGATACCCGGATTATGACGGCTTTGCATGGTACAGAAAAAAATTTTACGCCAACGATGATTTAGCTAAGAAAAAACTCGTGCTTGTGATGGGAAGAATCGATGACCTTGATGAAGTGTACTTGAACGGCAAATTGATAGGCTCGACCGGCAACATGAATGATGAGCCTATCAATTATAACTCTTACGATGAATACCAGAAGTTCAGAGGATACTATATTCCCGACGGATTGATTGCCGCAAATAAAGAAAATACGATTGCTGTTAGAGTTTATGACGGATATAATGTTGGCGGAATTTACGACGGCCCTATTGGATTTATTGCGCAGGATAAGTATACAAGATTTTGGAAAGAACAATCAAAGCATGTTAGGAAAAACAACTTTTGGAAATGGCTCTTCGATCAATGATGTTATATGTACCGACACGATGAATAGGAAAGGAGCGATCGTTTTGATCGCTCCTTTTTTGTTTATCTCTTTTCGTACGCAGGCTGTTTTGGATTTACCGGCGGATTTGTCTTTAACAATTTCATTACTTCCTGAATGCCTTTTTCAAGCTGAGGATCGATACCCTTTGCAAGCTGAGCAGGATCGTCAACAACTTCAATATCCGGATCAACGCCGTGGCCTTCTTTAAACCACTTGCCGTCGGGATCGTACATTCTAAAAGTTGGAACCGTAACATAGCCGCCGTCAATTAACACAGGCGAACCGCTGATGCCTATTAAACCGCCCCACGTGCGCATTCCTATTAGGGGACCTAACCCGGCTTTGCGGAAGAAATCAGGAAATGCATCTCCACCCGAACCGCTCCATCCGTTAATTAACATTACCTTAGGACCGAAGTTGGCAACTGGCGGCCACTGCCAATTCTTGCCGTCTCTAACAGCCCAAAACGCGAGAGGTTTTCTGTTTAACAATTCTATAAAACGGTCCGGTATCTGCCCGCCGTTATTGAATCGTTCATCGATTATCAAACCCTGCTTATCAAACTGCGCCGCGAACTGGCGGACTAATTCAGTTTGTCCGTCTGTTCCGGTACTTGGCACATAAATATATCCGATCTTTCCGCCGGATGCCTCATCAACCCGCTTCCTGTTCGATTCGATCCACTCGAGATTTCTTAAGCGTGTTTCGTCTCCCAAAGTCTTAACCACGATTGTATGTGAACCTTCCATTGAGGGTTTATCGTTCACTGTCAGTTCAACTGTTTTATCGGCCAGACCCGCAAAGGCGCCCCACGGAGCCTGTTTGATATCGAGTGGCTCGCCGTTAACTGCAAGAATATAATCGCCCTCTTTGACTTTCAAGCCCGGAGCTAACAGTGGCGAACGCACTTCATTATCCCACGGCGCATCTTGCACAATACGTTTAATTTGATAAGCGCCGTTGGAAATATCCCAGTCAATACCAAGATATCCTACCGCACGGTTCTTGCCTTCTTCGGTATCTCCGCCGCCCCTGTAGGTATGGGAAGAACTAAGTTCGGCAATCAATTCGCCGATAACATAATTTACATCCCACCTCGTAGTGCAGTTGTCAATTAGTTTTCCATATCGTGTGCGCATCGCGTTCCAATCCACACCGTGCATATTCGGATCGTAGAAAAAGTCGCGTTCGAATCTCCAAACGTCATTAAA
>JAKAHQ010000229.1:0-1891 GCA_021814855.1 Bacteroidota bacterium
TATTTTGTATTAACATGAAAGAATAAAATGTTTATCGATACTCATGCGCATCTTTTTTATCCTAACTTCAACGGCGAGGTTGACCAAATAATTGGCCGGGCTAATGACGCCGGTGTGGATTACATGATTGTGCCGGGCACAGATCTCGCTTCATCCGTACAAGCTGTGGAGCTAGCCGAAAAATACAATTGTGTTTATGCCGCGGTAGGCGTTCATCCACACGATACCAAGGAATGGAACGATTCCTTGATTGAAAAGATTGAAGCTCTCGCTCAAAATAAAAAAGTAGTAGCAATCGGCGAGATTGGTTTGGATTACTACTATGATTTTTCTCCGCGAGATATACAGTTAAAAGCTTTTGAAGCTCAGATTGAACTCGCGCTTAAACTTAAATTCCCAGTAATTGTTCACAACCGCGAGGCGAACGACGACGTTATGGCCTTCGCCCGCAAATATAAAGATTCGGGACTGCGCGCTCAGTATCACTGCTTTGCCGGCTCAGTACACGATGCGCGCGAACTTGTCGAGATGCATCATTTTATTTCTTTCCCGGGAATAGTTACATTTAAAAACGGAGACGGCATTAGAAAAGTATTAAGCCGAATTGCTCTTGAAAATCTTTTGCTTGAAACCGATGCCCCGTTTATGACGCCTGTGCCGCATCGCGGGCAGCGTAACGAACCGGCTTATCTTAAACTTGTTGCTGAAAAAATTGCCGAGGTGCATAATTTAACCGTGGATGACGTAGGAAGAACAACATCGTATAACGCTCACAAACTTTTCGGTATCGGAGAAAAACCAAAGCTGAGCTTTACATATTTAATCGGCAAATCTCTTTATGTAAATATTACGAATCGGTGCAACGCGGATTGCGTGTTCTGCGACCGCAAAGGCGAAGCCGTGATAAACGGTTATAGTCTCAAGATGAAAAAATCCGAAGAGCCGGAAGCGGGTGTTTATATTAAAGAAATCGGCGACCCGAAACAATTTAAAGAAATAGTTTTTTGCGGTTACGGCGAACCAACAATCCGATGGGATGTTGTTAAGCAAATTGCAAAATACGTCAAGGATAATGGAGGCGTTACCCGCTTGAATACCGACGGTCACGGAAGTTTTATTAATAAACGGGATATAACTCCCGAACTGAAAGATTTGATTGATACCGTTTCAATCAGTTTAAATTCCACAGACCCGCAGCAGTATGCCGAGCTTATGAAGGTTGATCCCAAAATGCACGCGGAGATGGTCGACTTTGCGAAGAAAGCTAAAAATTATGCTCATGTTGTGCTTTCAATTGTTGGATTAAGCAAAGTTGATTCCGAGGTTGCAAAGAAATTTGTAACGGAGGAAATCGGCGTAGATTACCGCGAACGTGAATACTTCTAGACAAGATGAAAAAATTAATTTTTGCCGTTAAAGCTGTTATCATAATCGCATTTGTAATCTTACTCCAATCATGCGCAACGTTTAAACAGCAAAGTTTACCGGAATCAAATCCGGTTGATAGCGTTATCGCTTCAAAATTTTTTGACGCCGCACAAATTTCAGTTTCCGTTTACGATCTAACCGATAACAAACCGGTTTATCTGCGCAACGAAAAATTGCTGCTTCACCCGGCATCAAATCAAAAAATACTAATAACAACCGCGGCTTATCTTTTTCTCGGAAAGAATTACAATTTTGAAACGTCTGTTTATCATACGGGAGAAATAAAAGATTCCGTCTGCAGCGGAGATCTATATTTTGTCGGCGGTTTTGATCCGGATTTCTCCTTGCTGGATTTGGACTCGCTAATTCAAGCAATAAAGAAGTCGGGAATAAAAAAAATTGAGGGCAATCTTTACGCAGATGTGTCGGCAATGGATTCGCTTTTCTGGGGATCCGGATGGAT
>JAKAHQ010000229.1:1901-4325 GCA_021814855.1 Bacteroidota bacterium
CGCTTAATATTAACAAGGACAACATCACTGTAGTTGTTTCGCCGTCTATTGCAGCACAGCCCGCTGAAGTTTCCACGATTCCCAAGACTGCTTTTTTTGAAATTAAAAACAGAAGTATAACCGTCGACTCCGGTAAATCACAACTTAATGTAACCCGCGATTGGATAAGCAGAAAAAATACAATCGAGGTAAGCGGAACAATAAAAAATTCTTCGGCTCCGGATACGACCAGGTTAAATGTCTTCAATCCAAATTTTTATTTTTTAGAGCTCGCTAAAGAAAAATGCGAGCTTGCTGGAATAAAGATTAACGGAAAACTGGACACGCTTACCGCGCCCCAAAATTGTTACAAAATATTCTCGGTCAACCATTCTATAGACGAGGCAGTTAGGAATGCAAATAAGAACAGCGACAACCTGAACGCCGAAATGATTTTGAGAGCGCTGGGAAATAAATATTTTGGCAAACATACCTCCGCCGACGACGGATTAAAATTAGTCGATAGTTTGATAATTCTTTCCGGCTTTAATCCCAAAAATTACTTACTTGTAGATGGCTCAGGGCTATCTCATTATAATCTTGTTTCAGCAGAACTGATCGACGGAATTTTGAAATATATTTACTATAGTCACCCGAATATTTTCCAACGAATTTTCGATTCGTTTCCCGTTTCCGGTTATAACGGCACTTTGAGAAATCGGATGAAAGAAACTCCGCTGGTAGGACGTATCCATGGAAAGACAGGAACGTTGAGGGGAATAAGCGCTTTATCGGGCTACATCGAAAGCAAGGAGAATCACTTGCTTTCATTTTCAATATTAGTGCAAAACTACGTAGGTTCGTCAAAAGAAGCGCATGCAATTCAAGACGAGCTTTGTAAAATTTTTTATCGGATGAATTAACGGTGCGATATGAAAAATTATAAACAATACAGAATTACTTTCAGGCCGATTAACATCGAGTTGGTAAGCGGTTTGCTTTGGCAACTGGATCTTGACGGCATCAATGAAACCGATGACGGCCTGCTTGTTTTTGCTGACGAGTCGAAAAATATAGGCCGCGACGAAATTGAAAAAATACTTACCCAAATGGTAATCGACGATATGATTAACGAATTTACGATCGGGGAAGAAGTCCTGGAAGATAAAAACTGGAATGAGGAATACGAAAAAAGAGTTCGCGTAATTGAAGTTTCGGATAGACTTGTAATAAAACCTTCTTTTAAGGATTATACACCAAAGCATGACCAACTGATAATTACAATCGATCCAAAGATGTCTTTTGGAACCGGGGAACACGCTACGACAAAGATGGTGCTTCAATTAATTGAAAAACATATAAGCAAAGGTGTAAAAGTTTTGGATGTCGGGTCCGGCACCGGAGTGCTTGGTATAGCGGCGGTAATGCTGGGGGCGGAATCTGCACTCGGCATAGATAACGATGAGTGGTGTTTACTCAACGGCAGCGAGAATGTTAAAGCTAATAACCTTGAAGGAAAAGTTGAAATCAGGTTATCGGAAGCAGCTCAGATCGAAGAATCAAACTTCGATCTGATTGTCGCAAACATTAATCGTCATATACTTCTTGATATCTCTACTGTGCTTGAA
This sequence comes from Bacteroidota bacterium, assembly GCA_021814855.1. Next base: position 3,509 of record JAKAHQ010000229.1, read on the forward strand.
TCGAAATTAGCCCATGATGGCAAACTTATTCTTTCCGGTTTGCTTCACACCGATAAAAACGAGATAATCAATGAATACACTTCTCTCAATCTTAAACTACTAGAGAGTACACAAACAGACGAGTGGTGCGCTCTCGTATTACTCAAACAAAATTAGCTGCCTTGCAACTTGTTTAGGAGTCTTGTCAACTCTTTCTGTTCATGTTCGGATAATACCGAGGTAAAAGTAACCATGCTCTCGGAATATTCCGGAATGATCGAATCTATTTTGGCTTTACCTGTCTGCGTTAGTTCTGCAAGGATTACTCTTCTATCTTCCTTGGAAGGAACCCGTTTTACAAAACCTTCTTTTTCAAGATTATCTACTACACAAGTTATATTTGCGCCGGTTACCATCATTTCTTCGCTAATTTTTTTCAACGGCACCGGACCGGATTTACTAAGCACTTCTAAAACTCCAAATTGAGGCGCGGTAAGATTTTTTTCAAACATTTGTTTTGATTGTAACTTACGTACTTTATCGTACGCCTTAGACAGTTTTTCCCATAGCTCGAGAGCCATTTTGTTTTTTTCAACTGGCATTTTTCTTCCTTTCGTTATTTATTGAATGATTCTTTTGGCAGTTTTTCACCTGCCATAAAAAACGCGTATTCCATGCGCAATAATTACTGATGAAAATATGTTTTTCTAATTCCAAAAAAAAGAGTTTTTATAAACTACACTTAAATTTTTTTATTGAGTAAAACATTACCTGCAAATCTTTCATGGAATCGCTGGTTATTAGACATTGTTTGAAAGTATCTTAGTTTAATTTATAT
>JAKAHQ010000230.1 GCA_021814855.1 Bacteroidota bacterium
GAGCTGCTGGGCCTGAACGGCGAGAATCTGATTGCCGGCCTGCGTGGCCTGCAGCGCACCGGCCGACGATTGGCTCGAGGTCACGAGCGCCGCCGTCTGCGTCCGGTTCGTGTCGAGATTGCTGACAATGCGGGCCTGAACCCGCAGAGCATCTTGAAAGGCGGCAAGTGAATTCTGCCAACGCTGTTGAGCGTTGGCGATCAGGGTCGCACTCGACTGGCTCGCGTTTGCCGGCGTCCAGCACTTTTCCAAAACAACTTTTATCCTGCGAAGAGCCGTCGCCGAATTTTGCTTCGAAGTTTATATTTTCTTCCAGGTAACACATTGCGCCCGCTTCCGCAATAACGGTTTCACCGGGGTCCAATTCAACTTCAACTAATTGCAAATCGTTGCCTATAATTTCATAATCAATTTCTGCCGATTTCATTTTTTCTCCTAACTTTTAGTTGTGTAATTTATTTTGAATTACTTTTATAATTAATTAATCTCTTTAATTTACCGCGCACTTAAATAGAGTTTCAAATGTAGTTCCGGATAAGAAAAATCTTAAACTAAAATACTATTCCGTAAGCTTAACGTAAACCTTCCGTAGTCTCAAACGCGCAATATTTATAAGGATATAATTAATTAGGGCATAAAAAATTGTTTTGCCGTAATCTATACTCTTGCCGCCTGTTTTTCTTATATTTGCCGGAAAAATTTTTACGAGGTGTGCCATCGCAAAGGGTCAGAACGAAGTTGTAGAGAAAATAGTATCTCTTGCAAAACGCAGAGGATTTGTATTTCAATCGTCGGAAATTTACGGCGGTTTAAACGGATGCTGGGATTACGGTCCGCTGGGCGTAGAGCTTTTGAAAAATGTTAAGGAAGAATGGTGGAAAGCAATGACTTACCGCGAAGATGTTGAAGGATTGGACGCCTCCATCTTAATGCATCCGCGCGTTTGGGAAGCCAGCGGTCACGTTGAAAATTTTACCGACCCGATGATAGATTGTAAACAATGTAAAGCGCGTTTTCGTCTGGATACCCTTACCGAATTAATCTCCGAAAAAAATAAAGAGAAAGCACTCAAAGAATTAGATGCTTCACTATTAGAAAAAGAAGGTTCGCTTGATGATAAAGTTACCGCTGTTCTTGAAGACTCGAATTTATCCGTAAAACTTCTTGAGCATTTGGGATGTCCGCAATGCGGCAATAAAGGAACATTCACACAGCCGCGCAAATTTAATTTGATGTTCAAAACTTTTCTTGGTCCTGTTGACGATGCCGCGAATATAATTTATCTACGTCCCGAAACAGCGCAGGGTATATTTGTAAACTTTTTAAACGTGCTTAATTCTAGCCGTCAAAAACTTCCATTCGGAATCGCGCAGATTGGCAAAGCATTCCGTAACGAAATCAACACGAAAAATTTCTTGTTCCGTACGCGCGAGTTTGAGCAGATGGAAATGCAGTTCTTCTGCAAACCCGGAAGCGATATGGAACATTACGAAGCGTGGAAGGAAAGAAGAATTGCATGGTTCAAATCTTTGGGAATGACGCCGACTAAATTACGTTTTCACGATCACCCGAAAGATAAACTTGCGCACTATGCAAGAGTTGCCACGGATATTGAATATGAATTTCCATTCGGATGGGGAGAGATTGAAGGCATTCATAACAGAACAGATTTTGATTTGAGCAGGCACCAGCAGTACTCGGGTAAATCGCAGCAATACTTTGATGATGAATCAAAAGAAAAATTTATTCCTTTTATTATAGAAACTTCTGCCGGTGCTAGCCGTTCCTTTATGGCATTCTTAGTAGATGCTTATTACGAAGAAGAAGTTAACGGCGAGCAGCGCAGCGTGTTAAGATTTCATCCTAAACTGGCACCTATTAAAGCGGCAATCTTTCCGCTTGTTAACAAAGACGGTATGCCTGAAATCGCGAGAAAGATTGAAGCAGATCTTCGCCCTTACTTAAGAATATTTTATGATGATAAAGGCGCGGTTGGAAGAAGATATAGAAGAATGGATGAGGCCGGAACACCTTTCTGCATTACAGTTGATACACAGACACTGCAGGATCAAACCGTAACCGTTCGCGAACGCGATTCGATGCAGCAAGTTAGAGTTGCCATTAGCGTATTATTGACCTACTTGTTGGAAAAAATTAGATAATAATTTGTAGAGACGCACCTGCCTCGTCGGCAGACGGGGCTAACGCTTCTCTACTTCTATATTTATATTTTTAATTTTTTAATAAGTCTATCGTAATCATTGTGTGAACCAATCCAAAACCAAACAATCGTTTTTCTATCTTTCATAATACCGATTGCACGCCAGCCGATTCCAACGCGAATAGAATAAATTAATTTTCTGCGATGTATTTTTTTGAAAGCAAGGCTTGGGTGGTTAGGGTTATCCTTCCATAACTTATGATTATGTTTAGCGATATTTTGAATATTAGGAGGGAGCTTTTTGAATAGATCTATGAACTCTTTAGTAAGTTCGGAATTCATAAATCATCGAAGCCAATTTTATGCGTCTTTCCGGAAGCGGAGTCGGTTAAAGCTTTATCGGCCAATTTCGATAGTTTTGATTGGGAAGTTTTAAATTCTTTATCCCACCCGTGTTCGTTTTTTATATCTTCCAATAATTGTTTTGCAAGCAAAGTTTGTTTCTTTTTAGAAAGCTTCGATGCTTCGTCAAAAGCTTTGATTAATAATTTTGTCATTGGAGTCTCTACTGATATTTCCAAATCAATTTTAGCATTTTTGATCTGCGAATGCAAATGATTTTTCTTTAATCCCCTCCAAACCACCACATGCAGTTTTTATCAAGCTGCTGGCTTTCGTTTTTCGGTTTATAAAATGGAATTTCGTATTCTTCGCCAACAAGCCAGAATCTTTTTTTATAATTTATTTCCGGGTAAAAACAAGGACCAAGCGCATTTGCGTTAGCTTTTGGAAGTATGCCTGAATTTAACGTACGCATTATTTCGGCCAATGAGCCGTCGCCCGCGTAAAATCGTATCAACGCGCTTAAACTGCCGTTTGAGATTACAAGCGACTCTGTTTTACAGCGTTTATAAAGATCGCGTATAAAATCATCAAGGGATTTCACACCGTTCGAGTTCTTCATTATCGCGGCATTTAAATTGCATAATAAAATATCTCCGCGCTGTATGGTTAATTTGTTTAAATCACTATCGGTCCAAAATCCTTTAGCGGTTTTTTCGTTGTTGTCAAATCTAACGGACGAAGTGTAATATTCTTTTAGGGTTTGGTTGTATCCGCTTATATACGTATCAAGATCTATTAATCGAGAACGAAGCAAAATCAATCCGGCGTAATACTCACTTATTCCTTCCTTGAACCAATAAACTAATTGCTGGGGATCTGCAAATTGAATCTCGTCGCCTATCCATTTATGAAAATATTCGTGGGCTATTGCTTTTTTAAGATCGTAATCAATATCATTATCGGGGGATAAGTAAAGAGAAATCGCATTAGTTCTTTTTTCGGCTATGGGTGTATCAGAGCTTTCAAACGGCAGTACTATTTCCAATTCAAAAGGATTGCTGTTATCATTCCAAAAATTGTTCTCGGCATCAAAAATTGTTTTTGTTATATCGCATAATTGATCAATCGGAAAATTCCAGTTTCCGCGAACGGCAATGTATACCTGTCCCGCTTTAATTGAGCGTGTATAAATTTTAAAATCTCCGCCTGCAAAAACAGCGTCTCTAAATCTCCATAATGCCGAGTTGAATACCTGGAAATTTTGATTTACGCCGAAACTGTTGGCAAGGGTCCAATTGGAAGGGAAATGATTCCACGAGATTTTAAAATTGTATACGTTACTCCAATCCCATTGAGGAATAATAAAAAACGTATCTCCGAAGAAATGGAAATATTTTTTTTGTATTACAGCCTGGTAATAGTTGTATTGGCCCGAATTGTTATTGCCGGATTCCTCGATCTGGTAATAAATTCTAACTTGGGTTCCCAGGGCGTACTTTACTGTTTTAACGTCGGGTTTATCGGTGTCCTCCAACGCGGTATTTGGTGAAATTGCTTTCAAGAATTTTATTGACGCATTGTTATGGCTAATCGAAGTGCCCGCCGGAAGAAGCAATTGAGTCTCGCCGGATTTTTCACCTTGAAACTCAAGCACAACAATTAATCGGAAAGAATTAATATCATAGAAGGGCTCAATTGAATAGCTTACATCAAAATCTTTAGAATCCTTTGACTGAGTTTTCTTGTTTTCACCGGAATTTAGAATAGCCTGGTTGGGCCTGCCGAGAAGACTGGAATCTTTTAAATA
>JAKAHQ010000231.1 GCA_021814855.1 Bacteroidota bacterium
TTAATGTTAGAGATTCTTTTGAAACGTTGATGTGGCCCGGGTTTCATTCGGTAATAAGAAAAAATTGGAAAATGGGTCTGAACGAGTATTACCGGTCATTGTTTAAAGGCGCCTTTGTTAAAGCGCTTCAAAAATTAATTCCGGAAATTCAAAGCGATGACTTAATTGCCGGAGGCGCCGGGGTAAGAGCGCAGGCCTGCGATAGGAACGGCGGATTGCTTGATGATTTTTATATCGTCGAAGATAAAAGAGTTGTTCATTTATGCAACGCCCCTTCGCCGGCAGCTACAGCTTCGTTATCTATCGGCGATTTTATTTCAGAAAAAGTTTTCTCTCAGCTGAAGTAAATGTAAATTATAATCAGTGAAAAAATGAACAAGAAAGTTGAAAAAATATTAATCCTGCTTGCAGATTTTATAACCGTTAACCTTGCATGGCTTGTTTTTGTCTTTGTACGGGTCGAAAGCGGATGGTTTGAGCTGATAGCAAAACCCGATGTTCTGCTTCCGATGATTGTAGTCTATTTTTATTGGCTCGTCGTTTTTACATTTGTTGGAATGTACCGCACCTGGTTTGCAATGTCCCGCTTCGATGAAATATCAACCTTGTTCAAAGCATCTTTCGTTGGCGTGTTCATCCTTTTCTTTTTAATTCTTTACGACGATTATTCCAGCGGCGTTCATACTTCGGTACAATTTTTCATCTTCATGTACTGGATTATGTTCCTTGGGTTTGTCGGTACCGGACGACTTTTTATAAGAGCACTTCAACGAAGACTATTGATTAAAGGTATCGGCAGAAGAAATGCGGTTATAGTCGGCTTCAATTCCAAAGCCAATGAGATTCACGATTCGATTGTAAAGCACCGCGCTCTTGGGCTCGATATAGTTGCTTATGCCGGCGTGGACGCCTCGGAGTTGAAAAAATCATATCAAAACGTTTATGTAACAGATACCTTTCATAATTTGGAAAAGATGATTGATAAGTATCAGATCAAAAATGTAATTATTTCTCTGGGGCGGCACGAGGATGAAATAATCCTGGAAGTTATTTCGCGCTGCGAGGGAAAAAATGTGGAAATTAAAATGGCCCCGGATTTATACGATATAATAAGCGGACAAGCCAAGGTTGCCCAGCTTTACAGTTCGCCGCTTATAGACGTGATGCCCGAACTGATGCCGGAGTGGGAGAAAAAATTAAAACGGCTGATGGACATTATTCTTTCGTTTATCTTAATCGTAATTACTTCGCCGATAACTTTGCTGACCGCTCTTGCAATCAGACTGGAATCGAAAGGGCCGATATTTTACAAACAGGAAAGAATGGGCCAGAACGGAAAGGTCTTTAAGATTTATAAATTCCGCTCGATGGTTCAAGATGCCGAAAAACACACTGGACCGGTTTGGTCTATGAAGGACGATCCGCGTATTACGAATGTAGGAAAATTTATTCGCAGGGTAAGGATTGATGAGATTCCGCAGGTTATAAATATTTTGAAGGGAGATATGAGCTTTGTCGGACCGAGACCCGAACGTCCTTTCTTTGTAGAAAAACTTTCTCAGGAAATTCCGCTATATAAGAGACGGCTTAAAGTTAGACCGGGCGTAACCGGTTGGGCGCAGGTGAAACATAAATACGATGAGAGTGTTGAAGATGTTAAAGTTAAACTGAAATATGATTTATTTTATATTGAAAACATGAGTTTGAGAATGGATTTTAAAATCATTTTTAGAACCGTGTTTGTAGTTCTTTTTGGTAAAGGACATTACGAATAAAATTTTGTGATATGAAAGCTATTGTTATAATACCCACTTACAACGAAAAAGATAACATCAAGAAGATGTTGCCGGAACTATTGGAAAGTTATTCTAATATTGATATCCTGATTGTCGACGATAATTCACCCGACGGCACTGCAGAGTATGTAAAAAAAATGAGCGACGAAAATCCACGTGTTCATCTCTTGAAACGTGAACGCAAGATGGGTTTAGGTACTGCGTATGTTGCCGGTTTTAAATATATGTTGCATAACGGTTATGATGCGGCCATACAAATGGACGCCGACTTTTCTCACGACCCAAAAGAAATTCCGAATCTTCTTGCCAAACTTGAAGAGAGCGACCTTGTAATTGGTAGCCGCTACATTTACGGCGTAAGGGTAATTAACTGGCCGATCCGCAGATTATTGTTAAGCTATTCCGCCAATCTCTACACTCGGATAATAACCGGAATGCCTGTAAAAGACGGCACCGGCGGCTTTAAATGTTTCAGGCGGAAGGTTCTCGAGTCGATCAATCTAGAAAAAATTCGCTCTAACGGATACTCTTTCCAGATCGAGATGAATTACAAAGCCTGGAAAAAAGGATTCAAACTTGTTGAGATACCAATTACATTTATCGACCGCGTCGAAGGAACTTCGAAAATGTCTAAGAAGATTGTTCGCGAAGCAATTGTTATGGTTTGGAAATTAAGATTGAAAAATATTTTCGGTTCATTAAATTAACCGTGTGATGATTGATCTATCAATTATTATTGTTAACTATAACGTAAAAGAATTTCTGCTCAACCTTCTGGATTCTATCCAAAAAGCCGCAAAAAATTATTCCGCGGAAATTATAATTGTAGATAATGCCTCGGACGACGGAAGCGTTGAAGCGGTAAGGGAAAAATATCCCGGTGCACGTTTGATTGTAAACGAAAAAAATGTCGGGTTCGGCAGGGCTAACAATCAAGCTATGGAAACGGCAGCCGGAAAATATTTTTTGCTAATCAATCCGGATACAATTGTTCGCGAGGAAACGTTCGCTAAGATGATTAACTTTTTTGAGAATGAAACCCGCGCCGGAATTGCCGGCTGTAAAGTGCTTAATCCCGACGGCACTCTTCAGCTTGCCTGCAGAAGAAGCTTTCCCGGACCTTGGACTTCATTCACAAAAGTGATGGGACTTAGCACTCTGTTTCCCAAAAGCCGGCTTTTCGCAAAGTATAATCTTACGTACCTCGATGAAAATCAAACCTACGAAGTTGATGCCATCAGCGGCGCGTTTATGATGATTAGGAAAGAAGTCTATGATAAAATCGGCGGCTTCGATAAAGAATTTTTTATGTACGGCGAAGATTTGGATTTATGCTACCGCGCACAAAAAGCCGGGTTCGGCGTTTACTATGTTCATGCTACAGAGATAATTCATTACAAGGGAGAAAGCACAAAACGAAGCAGTCTGGACGAGACAAAAATTTTTTACGATGCAATGCATTTGTTTGTCCGCAAACATTTGTCTTCATCCTTTTTAGTTGAATCGATTCTGCAAACGGCAATCATAATTCGCAAAATTATTGCTTTTGCCATTCTATATCGGTTAGCAATTCTCTCTATGGTTTTCGACTTCATATTATTCTCCGGAATAATTCGCCTTGCGGAAAATATTTATTCATCGGTGCATTGGCCGGGATTTCCTGCAGTCTTTAAGCCGTGGGTATATTTAGTTCCTGCACTCTGGCAAATATTTATGGGAATGTTAGCGGGTGCGTACAAAAAAAAATCGCTTTCAAATTTAAGATCGTTTCTCGGGTTGCTTTATGGTCTTATAACAATAGCGGCTGCCACTTACTTTTTCAAGCAGTTCGGCTTCAGTCGAGCTGTTGTACTTATCACGTACATAATTAGTTTTATCGTATTGATGTTCTGGCGCGTTGCCGTTAAAATGATTTTTAAGATTGGTCTCGAAACAAATATTCGACAGGCCAGAACTTTAATTGTAGGCAACGAAGAAAAATCCGAAGAACTTGCCGCCAAACTTAAATCTACATTTACAAGATTGTATCAGGTAGTAGGATTTATAGGCCTTACTCGCCGGCGCATAGGCGAAAAGATTGGCGGGTATAAAATTCTCGGCACTACGGAGAACATAAAAAAAGTTATAAGCGATGAATGAATTGATAAAGTGATTTTTTCTTCGGAAGATTTGTCGTTCAATCAAATGTTCTCGGTAGTCGCGTCATGCCAAGGAGAGAACGTCGAATTCCTTGTAGCCGGAAAAGAGTTGGATTATCTCGTCGGCAAATCATCAATAACAATGCTCGATGATATACCGCTTCTTAAGGTAAACTATAATATTTCTTCTTTTACATCGCGATGGACTAAGCGGCTCTTTGACCTAATGCTCGGATTGTTAATTTTGTTTTTGGTTTATCCTTTCATATATTTATTCAGGCAGTTCACTTCAAGACAGAGCGGTTTCATTCAATTCATCTTAGGCGTTCCCGGAGTTCTAATCGGGAAAAAAAGTTTTGTCGGGCCTAA
>JAKAHQ010000232.1 GCA_021814855.1 Bacteroidota bacterium
GAATGAATCAAATTTGTAATTATTATGACGTTTATGACTGGAAAAATATTCAAGACTTCTTTAAATAAAAAGCTAATTATAAAAACTTTTCAATTCCAAGTTGATAAAATCTTTCTCTTGCTGGATCAAAAAGTCAGACAGTTAATTATTCCACCTAAATACTAGAAGGAAGCTGCATTCATTAGCTTACTGCCGGGCACATTAAGAGAATTGATTCGATTAGACTTTAATAAAGATTTTTCTTGAATATAGAATCCACATTGCGCCAAACCCGGGAAGCACGTAAACGGCAATGGTGTTGGTGACAGATTCAACAAAAGGTTTTGTACAGCAATTAATTTATTTTAATATCAATCGGTAAAAAATTGGGTCCCCAAAAATTAAGTGCGGGTCAGGCAGTAAATAAAACGTAAGAGCCGGTTCAAATTAAGTTGTTCACCGGGAAGAAAAAATTCCAAATTATTCCCGCGACAAGGCAAAGATTTCTAAAGACGAATATCGCAGATGTTTTTATTTTTTCTCCCCCGGTCAGCAAATATTCCACAGCAGCATTCATGCAATTGTAATTTCTCTAAATACAGATAACGATACTTAACGGTTGGAAGTACTATTTACGGCAAGCCGATTATGACTTAGAAGTAACTAAGACTTGAATGACACTCTATTAAAAAAGATAACGCAACCAATCGGAATCAGTCTTGGATGTTTTCCTTACCAAAAGAATTTTCATTCTGTGCTTTAGCCTGAAATTTCTTTTTGCCCTCGGCGGGTACAAAACAAACTCTTACTTCTGCAAATAGTCCATCGTTTACCACCTTAACCTGGAAATTCCAATCGTCGGATTGATCAGCCTGATATGTATTGATATTTTGATGTGGATCGAGAGTTATTGCTAGCATTCTTTATTTCAAAATTGATTTTATTTTTCTTGATGAGCGCAATCCCAAGTTATAAAAAATGAATTGTTAATCAAAACAAGTTTTTAAAAAAAATATTTTTCGCACAGAGAGAATTTTTTTTTGATTTTCACAAAAGTTTCGTTATACTCACACCTCGCTGTTGGGACATGAATATTTTTCCTAAAAAAATTTTTCTGCCGGATTATTTCATCTCTATTTGAATTTCATGTTTTACAAATTCATTGCCCGTACCATTTATATTGATCTTTAATTCCCCGTTTGCAAGTCCGGCGCCAATGATTTTTTTTATCAGAGATGAATTAGTTACGCCAAGTTTGTAATCAACATTCTGTTTCCCCTCGCACGAAACATATAACGTTCCGCCCTTAAACTTTTGCGACACAATTTTTAATCCATCGTTCACAATTCCAATTGGTGTGTTCCGTTCAACAGCGTAAACCGCAACAACTGGCTCTTTTATTATTATCAGATTCGCATTGTCTTTCAATTTAAATTCTTTTTCCAAGGTAACCGCGTTGCCTTTATTTGAAATGTCAGAATTAATTTGCTGTCCGTTTATATTTGTGCTGGTAATTTTTGTACCGGGTGGAAAATCCTGGCTAAAGTTGATTGCAATTTCCTTATTGGAAGATTTGCCGACATGCAATTCAACTTTATTATCCGCTATCTTCAAATCAAAATTAACAACCTCATTGCCAAGTTTAACATTTCTTACACTTAGAAATTTCCAATCCGGCGGAAGCTTTGGCGCAAAAGTTATTCTGTTATTCAAAGCATCAACATTAAGACCTATTAGACCGCTCATCATCGGGAATATGTATCCGCTAACGCTAAATCCTTGATCGTGATACGCTTCACCCAGTTTTGTATTTATGTCTCCGGAGAAAACCTCCGGCACAATTCCGAGTCCGTAATCGAACGCATGTTGAGCTGTTTTTATTACTGTCTGACAACCTTGAAAATCCAAGTGCGTATTAAATTGAGCAGAACCAATAAAAAAAGAAGTGAACGGCCAGACAGTACCGTAATTATAATTTGTCGGATCGTAAAGCGATGAATTACTGGAAAGGTTTCTAACTCCCCAATCCGTAACCATATCGCTTTCATTGAATTTTTCTATTGTACTTTTGCTTCGCTCCGGATTCATCAAGCCGAAAAGAATGGAGGCGGAAGAATAAATATTTTTATCGCGTACCTGCTTGCCGTCTTCGGCGGCTCCAAAGCTGTAAAATCCCAGATCGTCAATCCAAAAAATTTTTTCGAGCGCCTGACGGGCTTTTGGAAAAAGCGTCTCTGTTTCATGTTCGATCTCCTTATCGTCAGCAGCTTTGGCCATAACATTTACTTCTTCTATGGCTTTTGTCCAAATGCTTTGAGTATAGTTGTCATTAAATATTTTAACCAACGAACCGAATTCGAGCACGCCGAGTCCCGCGCCTTTTAAATCCATCAAGCCGTCGCCGTTGCTGTCCTTGCTTTTACACCATTCATAAGCTTGAACTATCGATTTCCAACTATCTTTAATAAAATTAATATCGCCGGTTTTTCGGAAGTAGTCTCCCATTGCTACAAGATACCACGGCGAAGTGTCGGCGTGATTATATCCGAAATGATAATCGTTCCACCAATCTACAAGTCCGTCGCTCTGAGAAAGCTCGTGCGCCATTTTCCCGACATCAACATTTTTATCGGAAGGATTTTTCTTGCGTATCGGGAAATCTTCCTGCCTTTGCCACTTTTGAGTAAACTCAAGGGCTTGTTTTACGGTTGAGTAATCTCCGAAACTATTCATCGCCAATGAATTTATAAATGCGTCTCCTCCAAAAAACCAGGCGAAACCGGGACGGGCGCCTCCGCCGCTTAATCCGTATCCAGCAACCAATCCTTTTCCCAAAGTCGGATTATCAACCAGTAAATTATTCAACGCAGCTTTTCCGTATTCGAAGGCAAGATTTAATTTTTCATTTGGGGTAGCTACTTCAATAGTTGAATCGCGGAGACTTTTATAAAAATTATAATTCTCTTCATAAAGAGTTTCGATGCTCGAAAGAATTTTTCTGTAAATTGTTTTTACCGAATCATATTTTGTTTTCACGGGACTGCCTGCTATAACAATTGGAAAATATTTTTCCGATGCCTGGTTAGGTTGAATTGTGAATTTAAATTGAATGAGATTATCGGCAAACATATGCGCAGGGGGTGAGGTCATTTGCTCGGCAACAGGCGATCCGCACAGAAATAATCCTCGCTGCTGCGATTCCGAAATTACATACGCTTTCATGTCATCATCCCAATAACTATACTGGCCGCCAATTCCAGCCGGCCACTCTGGCTGCATTACCGGCATGAATCCCGGAACGATTGTAAGAGGCGCAGTTGTGTAGACGTCTAAAAGTATAACTGCCGCGGGCTGATTATGCGGAACAAAAATAATTTCCTTTACTGTGAATGATTCGTAAACAAAGCTGATTGTTGTCGCCTCAGGCGTAACGGAAATATCGCGCGCGATCTCTTTTGACAAAATCGGCTGAGTGGTAGAGCCGACAAAGAACTGCAAATCAAAATTCCTGAGAACTTTCCACGGCCAGATCCACATTTCGAATGAGCCGTTTTCAAATCCCATTAATGCCGCTTTACGCCCAATCTTATCCATGTATTGATTCGGCTGTGCCGGGCGCGTGAGCATAAGATCATTCTGATGAAGATTGAATTTATTTATTAATCCGGTTTGAGAAAAAACAGTTTGAAGAAAAACAAATAAGAAAATCAAAATCTTTCCGAATCGTTTCATTGTTCTATTGCTCTATTGTTATTTTTAATTTTTACGTTGCTATTTGAGCTGCGGCTCGCAAATCCATGTTACTGTCAATCGCCAAAATTATTTCCGATATTTTTCAATCAACACTCTTGCCATAATTGAATCCCAGATGTAATTCGGAGGAGAGTTGAGCGCTTCGTTATCCGGACTGTACGACTCCCAATAGTTATGATTCTTCCTCAACTGAGTTGTTACTGCCAGCATCATTTTGCTGGCAAGTTCGTCTGCAATTTTTTTGTAACCGTAATTTTTCAGTCCGTCTAAAACCATGTAATTCCACAACAGCCAAACGGGTCCATTCCACTTGCAGCAATAATCAACATAAGGGGTATAGAAAGGATCGTCGGCAGCGAGGGTAGGTATGCCGTACCTACGCCAGAATTTTTTTGTATCGGTTAGATGATTAACAAGTTCTTTTGCCCTTTCCTTAGTTGCAGCACCCGACCACAAAGAAAGGAAGCCGATAATTTCCATCCGGCGTAAATCGCGAGTGAGATACTTGAACGAATGATCTTTCCGATTGATCGAATAATAAAATTTGCTGCTGTCATCC
>JAKAHQ010000233.1 GCA_021814855.1 Bacteroidota bacterium
ATCCCCCTGCTGCGGCAGCTGGAGTCGGTCGGCTGGGCCGGGCGGTTCAGCCCGATCGTCACCCCCGACGACGTCACCCGCGGAAAACCCGATCCGGAGAGCCTGCACCTGATCCTGGAACAGACCCACTGCCAAGCCCAGGACCTGGTGATGGTGGGGGACACGCCCTTCGACCTGGACATGGCCCAGGCGGCAGGGGTCCCCTCCCTGGCGGTGGGTCACGGCTTCTACGATGTGGAGCGCCTGCTGCCCTGCCACCCCAGGGCCTACGCCCCGGACGTGGAGGCCCTGCGGGACATCTTGCTGGCGTGGTTCCCTTGCACGGAGATAGCGACATGAAAGGACTTACCCACCTCGATCCGGAAGGCCGCCCGCGCATGGTGGACGTTTCCGACAAGGCCCGCACCCTGCGCCGGGCGGTGGCCGCGGGATACCTGGAGCTCGGCCCGGCCTGTGCCCATGCGCTGGCATCCGGATCCTGGCCCAAGGGCGATCCATGGACGGTAACCCGCCTGGGGGCAATCAATGGAGTCAAGCGGACAGCCGAGTTGAGTTGAAATGCCAAGCGTGTTTCTTTCTCTTTCTGGAATTACAACCGATTCAATCTTTTTGCCGTCATGAGTCTCAAATAAATATTTTTTTGTTCCTGTGGAGGGAGAATCTTGAGTGGCGGAAAGTTTCAAAGTCTGCAGCTCGCACAGTTGTTCAAGCTTATTTCGAAGATCCTTTTTAATATTTTCCATCGACGCAAAATCGAAAGCGAGATGGTTGTACATCCAGTTAAAAACCTGCCCGCCCCGGAATTTTGGTTCTCCAATAGAAACAAAATAATCCTGAAGTTCGGGAAGGGTTAATCCTTTGAGTTGTATTTTGGAATTACTTTTAATCATGGTGATCAAATATAATTATCGCTGAGATAATGGACAAAGTGACTGTGTTTGAGAGAAAGTAAGTCCCAAAAATTTCAATTCAAAATTATTTTTGAGATCGGACTTATTATTGGAATCAATTACTTCGTTTGATATTTGAATTCCTTTCAGTAGTTTTGAATCATAGTCAACTAAATCAGTCAGTTTCAAAACTGAGGTATACATGAATTTTGATTTCACCGAAGAGCAGCTGATGATTCAACAAACGGCTCGCGAATTCGCAGAAACGGAGATCGCGCCCAGCGCGATTGAAAGAGATAAAGAAGCAAAATTTCCCGCCGAGATTGTAAAGAAACTCGGCGAACTCGGATTTATGGGGATGATGGTATCGCCGGATTACGACGGTGCCGGAATGGACACCGTTAGTTACGTTCTTGCTGAAATAGAAATTTCAAAAGTAGATGCAAGCTTAGGAGTAATTATGTCCGTCAACAATTCGTTGGTGTGTTACGGACTTGAAAAATGGGGTTCGGATTTTATAAAAGAAAAGTATTTAAAACCTTTGGCAAAAGGAGAAAAGCTCGGAGCTTTTGCCTTATCGGAACCCGAAGCCGGAAGCGATGCAACACAGCAGCATACCGTTGCTCATAAAGACGGAAACTTTTGGGTTATCAACGGAATGAAGAATTGGATTACTAACGGTCAATCCGCGGATTATTATCTTGTGATGGCTCAGACCGATAAAGAGAAAGCGCATCATGGAATAACAACTTTTGTAGTTGAAAAGGGCACACCCGGTTTCGGTCACGGGGTAAAAGAGGACAAACTTGGTATTCGAAGCAGTGATACATGTTCGCTTACTTTTGAAAACTGCCGCGTTCCCGAAGAAAATATAGTCTGGGAAATAGGCAAGGGATTTAACTTCGCGATGAATACATTGAACGGAGGAAGAATCGGGATTGCTTCCCAAGCAGTTGGTATTGCCGAAGGCGCTCTTGAGGCGGCAAGAAAATATGCAAGAACGAGAAAGGCTTTCGGTACAGAGATTTCCAATCATCAGGCTATTCAATTCAAATTGGCGGATATGTCTGTTAAAGTTGAAGCGGCAAAACTTTTAACATTGCAAGCCGCCGCATTAAAAGATGCCGGTAAGAAATATGTTAAAGAGGCCGCAATGGCAAAACTTTACGCGTCGAGGGTTGCTGTTGAATGCGCGCTTGAAGCAGTTCAAATTCACGGCGGTTACGGCTATGTGCGCGAATACCAGGTTGAAAGATTTTTACGCGACGCAAAGATTACTGAAATTTATGAAGGGACTTCGGAGATTCAAAAAATTGTTATCGCGAGAGAACTACTGAAGGATTAACCTCAGTTGGACGAAAGGAAGAAAACCGTAATAGTGTTCTTGCTAATTGTTCTTACATGCTCAATTCATGCGCAGACGGATTTGCAAAGATGGGAAGCCAAATCCATCCCGTATGAAATTTCGGGACACGCCGGTCACGATTACTCAATCGATAATTCAAGTTTTGGCATGACTCTGATTTCTTTAGCGCGGAATGTTTATTATTTTTTCATATCGGATTTGGACGGAGACAACTGCCCGTTTTACCCTACTTGTTCCAGTTTTTTTGTCCAATCGGTTAAGGAGACGAATTTCATTAAAGGAACGTTAATGTTTGCTGACCGCTTTACGCGCGACATAAATTTTTTCAAAGGCAAAAACCATTACATGCTTACTCCCGGCGGAAAATTTTATGATCCGCCTTCCAACTATACATTTGACATTCAGAAAATTAAATTCTAACCGAACAGTGAAGGTAATTTCTAATATCCCGGAAATATTTCATGCGGCTTTATTGCGAACCGGCTTCATGGTTGCGCTGTTATTTATTCTTACGGGAATTGTTGTAGGGCAGCAATCGACTGATAACTCATATTTTCTATCCGCAACTAACCGGTTAAAGTTCGGCAATTTTTTGTTTGAACGGAAAGACTACCTAAGGGCTGCGGAAGAATTTAAAAATGCGTTAAGAAATATCGACAACGATACGCTTCGTTATAAGTACTCGATGAGTTTATATAAAATAGGAAAGTTCGATGAAGCGTCCGACAACTTCCGAATTCTTTTCTTCGACCCGGTCTTCAACGATAAATCGCGTATGATGTTTTACGAAGCGAATTTTTTCGGGAGAGATTACCAAAACTTTCGAGAATTAACCGACCGCACGGTTTATCTTTCCTCCAAGTATAAAAAAGAAATTGAGAGGTTGAAATACATCTCATATTTTTTTGATAAAGCCCCGTTACCTGATCCGAATCCGTTTATCAATTCATTCGACGATTCGGTTCAGACCAGGATATCATCTTTCTATTACCAGAAGAAATTGATGAAGACAAAGAGCCCTACAACTGCAGCAATTTTTTCCTGCTTGATTCCGGGGCTTGGAAAAATTTATACGGGTGAAATCGGCGATGGTATTACGGCGTTTTTATCTACTGCGGTTTGTGCATATCTAGCTGCTAAGAATTTCAAAGACGATCATAAATTTGGCGGATGGCTGTTTACCGGTCTTACTGCGTTTTTCTATTCGGGAAATATATACGGCTCGGCTGCCTCGGCTCAAGTATATAACGCGCGTATTCGTTTCGATTTTGAAAAAGAAGTGAAATTATATTTTGAGCAAAGAAATTATTTCCTGCCGAGATTGGAATACTGATATGAAAATAAAATTATTCCTCATATCGTTATTTATTATCTTGGTCGTAAGAATCCATGCCCAGGATTATTTATCCCTTCAAAAAAACTATGCGGATAGACTTTTCAAAAATCAACTTTACTTTGATGCAATTACAGAATACAAGCGTTTAATATTTTTCGATTCAACATATATTTATCATTACCGAGCATATTATAGGATAGGCGAATGTTACAAAGCCGGCGCTAAGTTTGACGACGCGATCCAATATTTTTCTCTTGCCGATCAGAACGCGCCCAACGACAGCGCTTCCTTCGATTGTAAAACTCAGATCATCCGAACTAATATTTTAAGAAAAACCGTGGACCGCGCACTTCAACTGCTGGATGATTTGGATAAAGAAAGTAAATTCAAGAATCGTTCTGATGAAATAACCTACTGGCGCGGCTGGGCCTATATGTTTGCCGATGATTGGTATGCGGCAGCGCGAGCATTCGCTAAAATCGATTATAACGGCGAGCTAAGAAAACTCGCAGATCAAACGGCAAAAGATAAAGTTTCTGTTACTTTTGCTAAGGTAATTTCTTATATTTTGCCGGGCGCGGGTGCAATCTATTCCGGAAAAATTTTATCTGGACTAATGTCGCTGGCGTGGAACGTAGCGGCAGGGTACTGGACTATAAACGCTTTTGTTAATAACCGGGTTTT
>JAKAHQ010000234.1 GCA_021814855.1 Bacteroidota bacterium
CACAATGCCGGTGTTAAAGTGCTTGTTAGTCTTGGCAGTGCCGATTCAACTTCCATAAAAAATTTTGCAATGATGTCCGCGGACTCAACAGCCCGTGCTGCATTTATTAATAATCTTCTTTTGTTCATTCAGCAAAATGGTTACGATGGCGTCGATTTCGATTGGGAATTTCCGGCTAACGCTATAGAAAAAAATCAGTATACATTGTTGATTAAAGAATTGAAAACCGCCGCTTCGCAAACATTTCCGAATCTTTTGGTTACGATTGCCGCAAGTCCGGGTGATTGGTTTGGCCGTTATTTCGATTTTGAAAATATGACTCAATACCTCGACTGGATAAATGTAATGGGTTATAATTTCCACGGCAGTTGGACCCAGCACTCCGGTCATAACGCGCCGCTGTATACAAATCCCGCGGATCCGGATAAACCGGTTCCTGGTTCCGATGATGATGGAGTTAAATATTTATCCGTAACCAGGAAAGTACCTAAAAATAAATTAGTGCTTGGGCTGCCGTTTTACGGCAAACAGTTTAACGCTTCGGGATTATTCGCAGTTCAGTCTGGCGCTGTTTACGATCTTATTTATAATCCCGATATTGCTACAAAACTAAACGACATTAATTGGAAATATAATTGGGATGATGTTTCAAAGGTTCCTTACTTGGTGGCTGCCGCGAATTCCAAATTTATCACATTCGATGATACCGCTTCCGTTAAATATAAATGCGACTATGTGAAAGCTAACGGTCTGGCCGGTGTAATGATTTGGGCTCTCGGTTACGATTATTCCGGAAGCGAGTCGCCGCTGCTTCGAGCCATAGGTAAGTCGTTAATACTTTCTGCCGTTGCAAAAGGTGATGAGTATAAAATTCCGGAAGATTTTAAATTGTACGATAATTATCCCAATCCGTTTAATCCGTCGACTCATATTCGTTTTGAATTACCTAAGGGCGGTCATGTAAAAATTATTGTCTTTGATGCTCTTGGCAGAGAGGTTAAGGTTTTGATAGATCAATTTATGAATGCCGGGAATCACGAAACCCTTTTCGATGCCTCGCACCTTAACAGCGGTGTTTATTTCTACTGCATGCAATCGCAAAACTTTATTCAAGGCAAGAAAATGATTCTGATTAAATAACTTTCTACTCACTCAATTTGATAACCGAGATGACTACAACAAGTAAAAGTAAAACCGCATCGGACAATTATTTATTGTCGATATCAATCATCGGAGTATTATTCTTCATTTTCGGATTTGTAACCTGGCTTAACGGTTCGTTAATTCCTTTTCTCAAAATTGCATGTGAGCTAAACCAGGTTGAAGCTTACTTGGTTACACTGGCGTTCTATATTTCTTATACGTTCATGGCTCTGCCAATGTCCGCAGTGCTTCAAAGAACCGGTTATAAAAACGGGATGGTTCTTGGTTTGATAGCTATGGCGGTCGGTGCTCTTATTTTCATCCCGGCGGCGCAAACAAGAATTTACGCTTTGTTTCTTCTTGGTCTTTTTGTTATGGGAGGGGGATTAACAATTCTTCAAACTGCGTCCAACCCGTATATAGTTGTGATAGGTCCCAAAGAAAGCGCGGCTGTAAGAATTAGTTTTATGGGAGTTGCAAATAAGTTTGCAGGAATTCTCAGTCCTCTGATTTTTACAGCAATCATGCTGCACGGAATGGAAAGATACAGCGACGCAAATCTTCAACTGCTGGATGCGGCTCAGAAGAATGCGGCCTTCAACGAATTAGCCGCCCGATTAATACTGCCGTATATTGTGATGGCCGTGGTTCTTCTTCTGCTTGCGGCAATGATAAAGTTTTCCCCTCTGCCAGAAATTGAAACCGGCGAAGAAGACAGTATTAAAAGCGATTCCGAAAGCAAGACAAGTATATTGCAGTTCCCGCAGTTGATGCTTGGCGCCATTGCTTTGTTTTTCTATGTCGGTGTGGAAGTTATTGCCGGCGATACGATCGGTTTATACGGTAAGAATCTCGGCATTTCGTTTTTCGGAAAGCTTACATCTTATACGATGGCTTTTATGGTTCTCGGTTACATTATTGGAATTGTTACCATACCGAGGTTAATCAATCAGGAAAAGGCGTTGGTACTTTCAGCAGTATTAGGATTTATTTTTAGTCTGGGGGTCTTATCTGCATCAACTTCAAGCAGCGGAATTTCAAGCGTCGTTTTCGGATGGCTCGGCATACCGGCTATTCCAAACTCGGTTTTCTTTCTTGCGCTGCTGGGATTGGCTAACGCGATGGTTTGGCCAGCCATTTGGCCGCTTGCTTTGGAGGGATTGGGCAAATATACAAAAATCGGTTCTGCAATTTTGATTATGGGAATTGCCGGCGGTGCTTTGCTGCCTCCGCTTTACGGAGTACTCTCAAGTAATTTTTCGCCGCAAGGTTCCTATTTGATTTTGCTTCCGTGTTATTTGTTCATACTTTATTACGCAGTGAAGGGACATAAAAAAAGATCCTGGTAGAGCGAAACCGGAAGAAACATTGGCATAGGTGCCTTAACTAATATTGGTGCAGCTAAACAAAAAAATCCCGATGAATTTTTTTCATCGGGATTTTTTACGGATGAATATTGAAGAGCGTCACTTCAGCAGCATCATCTTTTTTACGAGCGTGAAGCCGGCGGTGCTCATACGGTAGAAATAAATTCCCGAAGCATACCTGGAATTTCCCATTGAAAATTTTGTGGTGTACTTGCCCGGCTGTTTCACTTCGTTTACCAATGTTGCAACTTCCTGCCCGAGAATATCATAAACTTTTAACTCAATGATAGAAGTCTTTGGAACCGAATATTCAATTGTTGTTTCCGGGTTGAACGGATTTGGATAGTTGTTGCTCAAATAAAAATCCGCCGGTAACGATTCATCTCTCGATTCAACCTTGGTTGCTGTTT
Source organism: Bacteroidota bacterium (assembly GCA_021814855.1). The sequence continues at coordinate 2,921 of JAKAHQ010000234.1, forward strand.
GATTGTAAACTTCAAACTCATACATCGAATACCCGTACTGTGTTCCGCGTTTTGTCCCTGTTAAACGGATGTACCTCGCATTTTCATTCACATCCCATTTCTCAATATTGCCTGCACCGTTTTTTTGATCGACAACTGTTTTCCAGTTGACTGCGTCTGCGGATGTCTGAATTGTGTATTCTTTTCCGTAAGCAGCTTCCCATGTTATTCTAATTTGATTAAACTGCTGCACCGAACCTAAGTCAACCGTGATTGTTTGAGGATCGGTAAATTTTGAAGACCATCTTGTTCCGTAATTTCCATCAACAGCGTAATCGCCTATGTAACTTTGCGATTCAACCGATGAAACCGTAACGGTTTTTTTCAAGGCAAGATTCTCCGCCTGCTTCGGGAAAACTTTTAATGTAACTGTCTTTGAATTGTTGCTTTCATTCGTCTCCGAGATTGCGGATTTATCGTCGACCGCGGCTTGAAGTGTGTACGTCCCGGGTTTGCCTGCAACCCAATAATTTAAATTGCTGTCGGATGAGCCGTTAACATTGGCGCAAAGCAGGGCCATGCCGCCTTTCGCAATTGAATCCGTATATGCTACCGACCGGCTGACATCCGCGCCGTCGATTTTAAAACCTACTTCATGAAAAGTCGAGTTCGGGCTCGGACCGGTTCCGCGGTTTAAAACAGTTGCCAGAAAAATTACATGGTCTCCTTCTTGCGGGTACCTGGGAACGGAATAAATATTGGCAATTTGTAAATCTGGTTTCGGCGGACGCGGACGAATATCGAGTGTGCCGCCGAGCGGTAAATTATCAGAAGAACCGCCGACACGAAAAGTATACGGTCCCGGATCAATTTCGTAACTGTTGGTTTGCGGCCTGAAGTAATAAAGTTCGTTCGGCGTTATGTTGAATGTAACTGTTTTCGTTTCACCCGGTTCAAGATAAATTTTTTGGAATCCTTTCAGGTCCTTAACGTTTTTTGTTACAAAAGAAACCGACTCGCTTACGTACATTTGAACTATTTCTTCACCTGCCCTGCTGCCTGCATTAGTTACATCAACGCTTACCCAAATCTGATCGTCCCAAAAAGCCCATTTGGAATGCGACATTTGAAAATTACTATAAGCAAAAGTGGTGTAGCTCAAACCGTAACCGAAAGCGAATTGCGGAGTTTGCTTTTTGCTGTCGAACCAACGGTAGCCGCCGCCTAAATTATTATCCAAATTATTTTGGGATCGGTCCGGCAATTGCGAATCGCTCATTGCCATTGTCTGCGGCAGTTTGCCGCTGGGGTTATAATCTCCAAACAAAATTTGGGCAATCGCGTTTCCGCCCTCCTGCCCGGGATAAAATCCGT
>JAKAHQ010000235.1 GCA_021814855.1 Bacteroidota bacterium
AAAAGCTGGTACCAATCCTACTACAGATACCGGCGGTACTAACTCATTCCAGGTTGGTTTAGGTTCCAAGGTTAACTCAATCGACCGAAATTGGAATCAAGGCACATTCGAAAACACCGGCATCAACAAAGATCTTGCTTTGCAGGGCCAGGGCATGTTTGTTATGAAAAGCAACGGAACAACCTATTACACAAGAGCCGGCGCACTTACTTTTGACGCAAAAGGAAATTTAGTAAGTCCGCAAAACGGAGCTGTTGTTCAAGGTAAAGTTGCCAGTTCGGACGGAGTAATTCCTCCCGGAAATAATCTTGAAGACATCAAGATCGATACAAATATGAAACTTCCTGCTATAGCAACCACCAACATTTCCTGGGGCGGAAACTTAAAGAGTAATTCTTCACTTACCCGTTCCGAAAATGTGCTGATTAAAGGCAATCTCAATTCGAATATGGTTGTAGGCGATACAATTACGCGCAGCACTACAGTTTATAACGATTACGGCGATCCGTATACACTAAATATAACCTATACTAAAACTGCAGCTGCGGATCCCACAGCTACTCCGCCAAGTTATGGACAGTTCAGTATGAATTATGATGTTTTAGATGCAAACAATACTTCTATTTTTGCAGCGCCTCCAGCAACTATTCCCAATTTGAATTTTATTAACGACGGCAGCGGAAATATTGTACTTGATGCGGCATCTCAAACAGCTTCTAAATTTGCTGTTAACGACGCAACAACAGGTTTATCTTTTGACGTTGATGCTACCGCGATTACCGATAATCAGAGCACTTCAACTGTTGGCGTCTCTGCCGATAATAACAGAACTCCGAATATTGTCAGCGGTTCCGTTACGGTTTATGATTCTTTAGGCACAGCGCACCAGGTAACATTAAAATTTACAAAAGTCGGAGATAATCAATGGGCCTGGGTTGCCTCGGTTCCCGGTCAAGATACAAAGAGCGGTAAAGTAGCTTCTTCTGCCGGAACAATCATATTCAACTCCGACGGTACAATCGATCCGACAAACATTCAACCTCAAAACCCAACCTTAAGTTTTGACCCGAACAGCGGCGCGAATACTTTAAACGTCGCGTTGAATTTAGGATCAGGATTTTCAGGCGTAACCCAGACATCAGCCAGCTCTGTAGTTAGCGCGTTACTGCAAGACGGATCGCCTTCGGCATCGTTATCCAATATTAACATCGATCAATACGGAAATATTGTCGGTATATTCTCAAACGGAAGTTCGAAAGACTTAGCTCAAATAATGGTTGCTACGTTTAATAACTTAAACGGTTTGATAAGCGTCGGCGATAACATGTACTCTGCATACGCAAATGCCGGCACGCCAAGAATCGGTGCGTTAGGTGAGGAAACAGGCACTACGGTTCAATCCGGCGCTTTGGAACAATCGAACGTGGATCTGTCCCAAGAATTTTCCAAGATGATTGTTGCTCAAAGAGGATTTCAGGCCAATGCGCGTGTTGTTACTACGGCGGACTCCTTATTGCAGGAAATAACAAACTTAATTAGATAAAATATTTGCGCCTTCTTAGCCCTCTATAAAAGCTGCGGGCAAAGAATTGATGATAAAATTTATTACGAACTTATTCATCTTTGTCGTCAATCTTTTCAGCCCGCAGCTTTCTTATAATAAGCATATCATCCATTTGACGAATATTAGCCAAAAAAAATGCCCATATACACATTGATTTGATTTCTTTGAAGGATTTCTTGTGGCATAACAGTTGAAAAATATGAGTCACTATGGAACCTATAAAAGAAGAAAAATCGATTACAAAGGTAGATGAAGCGGCTGAAAAGCCGGAGAAAAAAGGCGGATTCAACATTAAAATTTTGCTTTTCGGATTGCCGATTTTCATCGTTCAACTGGTAGCTGTTTATTTTATAACCGCAAATATTTTGCTTTCCAGAATTCAAAGTAATTCTTCTGCCGTTGTGCAAAATCCTGCTCAAACAAAAACAGCAGCGCCCGGAACCGCTAAACCAAAAGAACTCGGTAAATTTATTTACGTCCCTGACGATATGATTATTAACCCGGCTAATACAGACGGCAAAAGATTATTACTTGCCTCGCTCGGGTTTGATGTGTCTTCGGATAAAGATGAGCAGGAATTAAAATCAAAAGACGTTTTGCTAAGAGATGCTGTGATTTCCGTAATGAGCAGCAAAGGAATGGAACAACTTGCGAGCATTACCTACAGGGATACGCTTAGAACGGAAATTACAAAAAAATTATCCGCGGTAATTCCTGAGGTAAAAATTAATACAATTTATTTCAGTAAATATATTTTGCAGTAAACCGGGTAAGTAACGAGGATAGTATGCCTGAAATACTTTCGCAGCAAGAGATTGATCAACTTCTAAATAATATTAAAAGCGGCACAACCGAAACTAAGGTTGAACAGACGCATGATAAAGAAGCGATACTTTTCGATTTTAGGTTGCCAAACCGCATATCCAAAAATCAGCTCCGAATTTTACGCAGCATTTTTGAAAATTTTGCCGAAAGCTTCAGCTCATTTCTTGTTACTAAATTACAAACCGTGGTTAACATCAATGTTACATCGGTAGATCAAATTTATTACTCGGAATATATACTGTCGGTTTCCAACCCGGCTTGTTTATTCCCGTTTGATATTAAGAACACGGACGTAAAAGGAATTCTTGAACTTAACAACGATCTGGCGCTTTCGCTTGTTGATAAACTTTTGGGCGGAAACGGCCTGGGAACAAAACAAACAAAGGTAATTACGCCGATAGAACAAAAAGTCCTCCGTGTTGTTGTGGATAGGGTAATGCTCGATTTAAGAAAGGCCTGGCAGACCGTTGGCGATTTTGAATTTGAGGTTGAGCGTTTTGAACCTGATATCGATTTTGCCCAGATCACTTCACAGAGCGAATCGGTTCTCTTAATATCCTTTGAGATTTTGATAGGAGAGCAGTCGTATTTGCTTAATATTTGTTTTGCCACATTCGCGTTCGACAATATATTAGCGCGACTTTCTACTCAAAAGCTCTCGTCGATCAGATCGACAAAATATTACGGTATTACCGCTAAAGAAGTTTTAACACATCATCTTGCCAAAACAAAACTCCCTTTGAAAGTTGAATTTGGTTTGGCAAAACTTTCAGTGAAAGAGATAATGGAAATGGAAGTCGGGGATATAATCCGCCTTGAGACAAAAATAAACGACGATCAAAAAGTGAGAACCGGCAACCAGCTTTTGTTTTTGGGGCGGCTTGGCATGGTGAATAATCATAAAGCAATAAAAGTTACAAACAAAGTATTAAATGAAACAAAATCTATTTGAGGAATCTAAATGGAAAACGACGAAAACGAATTGACACCGCAAGGAAGCGAATCTGAGCCACAAGAAAATATATTAGGATCGTTGGCTGATTTCGAAGAATTCGACGACTCTACCCGTTCGAGCGGCGGAGCGAATGAAAAATTGCAATTCCTCAAAGACCTCCCGATGAATATCTACATCGAGTTAGGAAGAACGCAGATGCAGATAAAAGATATTCTGGAACTTGAAAGAGGTTACGTTATCGAACTAGATAAATTAGCAAGCGAACCGGTAGATGTTTATGTGAACAACAAAAAAATTGCGGAAGGCGAGGTTGTGGTTATTGATAAGCATTTCGGCATTCGTATAACCAGTCTTGTAGATCCCGCTAGCAGAATAAAGGATATTAACTAATGACTTTCTTCGAAATCATAAAATCTTTCATCCCATTATTGCTCTTGTTGGGACTGCTCTTCGGAGTATTAATTCTTGTAAGAAAATATTCTTTTTCCATGCACGGCAAAAAATCTCGCGCGTTGAACATTGATGTTCTTACCAATCAGTTAATACTTCCTAAAAAATATATTTCCGTTGTGCGGGTACAGAATAAAGTTCTTGTGCTTGGCGTAAGCGAAAACAACATCTCGCTTCTTAAAGAAATCGATTACACATCGCCTGAGATTGACGATATTGTTAAGACAGAAGGTAAACCCAATTTCGTTGATATACTTAAGCAGAATTTGGGAATCCGATGAATAAGAAATCCGCGATTATAATTTTAAGCTGCATTCTTTTATTTTTTGCAGGATCTGTCTTCGCGCAGCAAAAACCAACCACCACAATTCCGTTCCCGAAGATTAGTCTTGGTGTTGGCACTGCAACAGACGGTAACGACGTGTCTGTAACGCTTCAAATTTTATTGTTGATGACGATTCTCTCCTT
>JAKAHQ010000236.1 GCA_021814855.1 Bacteroidota bacterium
TATTAATCCGCAGCGGGAATTGAGTGGTGAAAATTAAAAAGATAGTGGATTTAGGTTTTATTAGAGCATCCGGCAGATTTAGATGAAAATAAACGCGATTATTACCGGCGCCACCGGAATGGTGGGAGAAGGCGTTCTTCACGAATGTCTGAATCATCCAGATGTTGAATCCGTTCTTGTTGTTAACAGAAACCCGTGCGGTGTAAAACATGCCAAGCTAAAAGAAATAATTCTTAAGGATTTTTTAATTCTATCTGCAATTGAATCCGATCTTACAGGTTACAACGCTTGTTATTTTTGCGCGGGCGTATCCTCAATCGGCAAGAATGAAGCTGAGTATAAAAAGATTACCTACGATTTAACAATTAATTTTGCGCGTACACTTCAGAAATTAAATCCCGAAATGGTTTTCTGCTATGTTTCCGGCGAAGGCACTGACTCTACCGAGAACGGCAGATTAATGTGGGCGCGTGTGAAAGGAAAAACTGAAAACGATATTTTAAAAATGGGTTTCAAAGACGCTTATATGTTTCGTCCCGGTTACATAAAGCCGATCAAAGGACTAAGAAACGCATACAAAATTTCCAAAGCACTTGCGCCGCTCTATCCTCTTCTGGAAAAATTATTTTCGGCACATGTAGTAAAACTGGAGGAAATTGGAAAAGCCATGATCAATTCCGTACTGAAAGGAAATGAAAAGAAAATTTTGGAATGCGAAGATATAAGAAAAATGGTTTTGTAGAGACGAGGCATAAACCTCGGCAAGACCAAGTCTAGACGGGTACCTCGTCTCTACAAATTTTATCCTTCGAGCGAAAGCAGGAACGGATTTTCGAGAGCGTTAACAACCCATCGTAAAAATCTTATCGCATCGGCGCCGTCTATAATTCTATGATCATATGAAAGCGAGAGAGGCATCATTAATCTTGGTTTAAATTCGCCGGCGATATAAACCGGCTCGAAGGCAGACTTGGATACGCCAAGTATAGCTACTTCCGGCGAGTTAACAATGGGTGTAAAATAAGTACCTCCTATTCCGCCAAGATTGGAAACTGTAAACGAACCTCCGGCCATGTCGTCGAGCGAAAGTTTTTTATCACGAGCTTTCTTCGATACTTCGGCAAGATCAACACTTATTTGAGTAATGTTCTTCTTATCAACGTCCCTAATTACAGGGACAAGCAATCCGCGGTCGGTATCAACGGCAACGCCTATGTTAACATATTTTTTATAGATGATCTCGCTCTTTTCCATATCGATGCTGGAATTAAACTGCGGGAAAACTTTCATAGCCGAAGCAATTACCTTCAGCAAAATTCCGGTAACGGTAAGTTTGCCTCCGGCAACTTCAACTTTTTTACCAAACTGCTTGCGTAGATTTTCGAGATCTGTTATATCGGCTTTGTCGAATTGCGTAACGTGAGGAATAGTTGCCCACGCATAAGATAAATGCTCGGCAGTTTTGCGGCGAATGTTGCTCATCGGCTGGCGATCAATCTCGCCCCACTTTGAGAAATCCGGCAATGTTTCTTTTGAAATCGAAACTCCGCCGCCTATCAATCCGCCTTTTTGAATTTGCTCGTTGATTTTTTTTGCGTAAGCTTTTACATCTTCGAGAGAAATTCTTCCATGCGAACCAGTGCCGCGCACTTGATGTATATCAACGCCGATCTCGCGCGCAAATCTTCTAACCGACGGCGCAGCCGGAACAACAACTTTGGAAATATCTTTGGGAACAATTACCGCCTTGGGCATGTGATGCGTTAAATCTATTTCCGATGGTCCTTGAGCCGAGGGCGGTTCGGCTATAACAATTTTTTGTTCAACGGGTCTCTCAGCTTTCATGGGTTGCGGCGCAACGGAAACTGCTTCGCTCGTTTCAATAATAATTGCCGCCTGACCAACAGCGGCTTTATCGCCGTCTTTAACTTTCACTTCCTTAACAATGCCTCCAACTTCCGTCGGGACTTCAATAGTCGCTTTGTCGGTTTCAATTTCCAAAACTACTTGATCGGCTTTAATCTTATCGCCTGCTTTCACCAAAACTTTTGTGATAGAAGCTGTAGAAATATTTTCGCCGAGAGTCGGAATTTTAAATTGGTATATGCCCGTGAAAGGTTGCATGTTGAAAGTGGTAGGTTGAAGGTTATTCGAATCGATCGATTTTTTGGCTGCCGCCGGTTGTGCAGCGTTGCCGGTTGTTTTAACTTCTTCAACAATTTTAGCGGCTGCAGCTTCCTTTCCGGATGAAACCTCAACGGAAATAATCGGTTCGCCTACGTTTGCTTTCTGTCCTTCTTTAATAAACACTTTTATTACAACGCCGGCAATATCCGAAGGGACTTCGACAGTTGCTTTATCCGTTTCGATCTCAACAACAGCTTGATCAACTTCTACTCTTTCGCCTTCTTTCACCAAAACCTTGATCACATCGGCCGAGTGAATGTTATCGCCAAGATGCGGTAATTTAAAATCTGATATCATTTTATTTCCCAAAATTATTTTTATGCTTTAGCCGGATTTAATTTTTCCGGGTTTATTCCAAGCTCTTTCTGAGCTTTCTTTACAACTTCCGGTTTCACTTTACCTTCTTTCATCAATGAATAAAGTGTAGCGTATGCAATATGCTTAGCATCCACCTCAAAGAAGTCGCGTAGAGATGTTCTTCCTTCGCTTCTGCCGAAACCGAAAGTGCCCAATGTGTGGAATCTTCCCGGCAGCCATTTTGAAATTGAATCTTTCATCAGCTGAACATAATCCGACGCCGCAATGAACACGCCGCTTTCATCTTTTGTGATTTGGGAAATGTAAGGCAGCTTGGGTTCTTGATCGGGATGAAGCATATTCCATCTTTCGGTTTCCTGCGCGTCGAGATGAAGATTTTTATAACTTGTAACGCTCCAGATATCGGCCGCAACGTTGTATTTGCTTTCGAGAATATCTCCGGCTTTTATTACTTCGTTGAGAATTGTTCCGCTGCCGAGCAAGTGAGCTTTAGCTTTTTGATCTTTAGCAGGTTTTGTACTGGATTTAAATTTATACATGCCTTTCAGAATTCCATCTTTAACACCCTTAGGCCCGCCTGCCGCCGAGGTAGGCATTTCAGGCTGAGCGTAATTTTCATTCATTATCGTGATGTAGTAATAAACATTTTCCTGTTTCTCATACATACGGTAAATACCGTCGCGAATAATAACCGCAAGTTCGTATGCAAACGCGGGATCGTAAGCAACTAAATTGGGAATTGTGTAAGCGAGCAATTGGCTGTTGCCGTCCTGATGCTGCAAGCCTTCGCCGGCAAGAGTTGTTCTTCCGGCAGTTGCGCCGAGCAAAAATCCCTTACAGCGCATATCGCCCGCGGCCCATGCAAGATCGCCGAAACGCTGGAAGCCGAACATTGAATAGTACGTAAAGAAAGGAATTGTGTTAATTCCGTGAGTTGCGTATGCAGTTCCCGCCGCAATGAAGGACGACATCGAACCGGCTTCGGTAATTCCCTCTTCGAGAATTTGCCCGTTCTTGGCTTCTTTGTAGTAAAGCAAACTATCTTTATCAACCGGCTCGTAAAGCTGTCCCTGATGAGAATAAATTCCGATCTGTCTAAACAATGCTTCCATACCGAAAGTGCGGGCTTCGTCGGGAACAATAGGAACAATTAAGTGGCCGATTTCTTTATCGCGTAAAAGCTTGGCAAGTATTCGAACAAAGACCATGGTTGTGGAAACTTCGCGTCCCTCGGTTCCGGTATAAAATTCTTCGAATAATTCTTCCGCAGGAGTTTTAAGCGGCGAGGATTTAACAACTCTTTTGGGAATATAACCGCCGAGAGCTTTTCTTCTTTCTTTCAAATAACGAATTTCCGCCGAGTCTTCCGCGGGGCGATAGAACGGCGCTTTTGCAACCTCCTCGTCGCTGATTGGAATTGAGAAGCGCGTTCTGAATTCTCTCAATTCGTCTTCGTTTAATTTTTTCTGTTGATGCGTTATGTTTTTACCTTCGCCGGCTTCGCCGAGTCCGTAACCTTTAACCGTTCTCGCAAGTATTACGGTAGGCGCGCCTTTATGTTCAACGGCAGCTTTGTAAGCGGTATAAACTTTTTCGGGATCGTGCCCGCCGCGTTTCATCTTTTCCAATTGTTCGTCGGAATATTTTTCAACCAGACTTAACAGCTCGGGATACTTGCCGAAGAAATTTTCACGTATGTATTTTCCGCCGCGAGTAACATAATTTTGAGATTCGCCATCGAT
>JAKAHQ010000237.1 GCA_021814855.1 Bacteroidota bacterium
CGGGGTAGGCTGGTTAGCGGCAATGTCGTTAGTCCTCTAGGAAAAGAATGATGTAATTTATGATTGATAAAACAAAATTTCGTTTCCCAAATTATAATCCAATGTAACGGAAAGATTATGACGCGAATCGTAACGCGGTACATATCGTACATTGTTAACTTCTTTGAACGACCACATTAATGAGTAGCCCAAGGAGATATTCAGAGGGTATTCATTGTAGCTTGTTTGGAATTCCAATCCGTATGATTCGCCGCTGCCGGGTATAAGATCCGGATCCGTACTCAAATATTTCTGTTCATTCACCAGGGCAATATCTTTTAACAGTTTGTAATAACCTTCCAGGTCGAAAGATAAATTGGATGACGGGCTGTATTCAATGCCGGTTATATAATGTATTGCGCTTGAAGGTTGAAGAGAGCGGGGTATTATCAGCCATGGCTCAAAAACCGTTTGTACGGAATTCTCATCGGAAATTGTAACCAAATCCTGCATATAAATTCCCCACGCCGCTTTCAATGAAAGATCGGGCAAGATTCGATATGCAAGACTGGCTCTCGGTTCTAAAAAATATGCAGGACCGCCAACGGCCAAACGTGTTGCATTCAAGCGCGAACCGAATTCGGCTGTAAGATTTTCGATGCTCAGAAGTTTGTATTTCAAGTAAATGCTTATATTGGTTCCGTGGGAGCCGATATCGTTTGTCTGCTCTCTTTGATTATTGACCAATAACTTTGTATTCACTTCAATAATTTTGAATCCGCCGGCGAGTTCATTTTTATTTCCGTACACGTAATTAAAATCCATCCGCATAGTAGCGTCCGAGACTTCATTAAAAATGTTTTTGGAGGTACTGAAATTTGGAATTTGTTCACCGGTAAAATCGCTTGCAGAAATATCGATTTGATAATACAAAGGCGAATCCGAAATTTGAAAATAATTAGCGCTTATCGAGGAGTTAGACCATTTAAAATCCGATAACAACGGATTGCCGTATAAAATTTTATCGGAAGTCGTGAAATACGTAACCGTAAATTTGGCGTCTTCCATAAATTCATCGTTCGAATAATTCAATTTCATGAAGACGTCGTAAAAATCCGCAGGCAGAGTATTATCATTTCTAAATTTTTTCAGAATAAAGTTTGAGTAGCTTTTTCTTCCGGCAAGAATAAAAGAGCCGTGCGGAATCGGTCCCTCAAGCATTGCTTTTCCGGTTAAAGCGCTTATGCTTGCCTTGGCGCCAAATGAATTTTGATTTCCATCTTTTGTCACTATCCGCAATACCGAAGAAAGCCTTCCGCTGTACTCTGTGGGAAATCCTCCTTTGTAAAACTCAAGACTGCTTACTACGTCCGGATCGACGGCGCTGAGTATTCCCATTGCGTGATAGGGATTATAGATTGTTGAATTGTCCAGGAGAACCAGGTTTTCGTTGCTGTTGCTTCCTCTTACATAGTAACGTGAAGATACATCGCCGCCGGACTGAACTCCAGGAAGGGTTGTGAGGGATTTAAAGATATCAAGTTCCACTCCTTGAGGTATCCTCTCCAGCTCCGGCATTGTAATTCTTTTTAAGCTTACCGTGGTCTCATTCTCTTTTGGATACCTGGAGCTAATACTTTCTATTGTTTGCATCTGCAATTTGGAAGATGAAAGTTCAACCCGTATATCTTTTACCTGGTAAGGTTCAATTATAAACGAAACCGTTTTGGAATTATAGCCGACATAAGTTACAAGCACGGTTAGTCTTCTATTAAACGGTAAAGAGGCCATTAAAAAGTAACCTCTAAAATCAGTTGTGGTTCCCCTGTCGATTTGTTTAATATAGACATTGGCGTACGGCAAAACTTCGCCGCTTAAGGAATCGGCTACAAATCCTCTTAGAATTCCGTTTCCCTGCCCTTTTGTTTGGGAGAGCCCGATCAAAATAAAAGCAAGCATGAATAAAATAAATGCACTTCGTATAAAAGAAAGATTCAAGCCATTCCCGGTTTAAATTTATTTTAATATAAGTTCCTCCGGTTTAATTTACAATTCTAAAATCTTTATCGTTTCCGGATAGGATTTCAAAATTATTTTTTTCTAAACGAACAATAATTTTGAGTCTTCGTAAAATTTTTTATAGTTTCGTACGGCTTATTTCGAACTCTTTCCGACGAAGCTCCTCGTTTAACGAAAATATAAAGGATCAAGCGATTTGAACAAAAACTTGCATTCTAAAAAGACTGCCAAACTAACTCTGGAAGATGGAAACATTTTTGAAGGCACTCTTTTTGGCTCGCAGCAGTCCGTCGCGGGCGAAGTAGTATTCAATACCGGAATGGTAGGTTACCCGGAAACTCTTACGGACCCATCTTACAAGGGTCAAATTTTGGTAATGACGTATCCTCTAATCGGCAATTACGGCATCCCGCCCATGAACGACTCCGAAGACATACCCGAGAATTTTGAGTCCGAAAAGATTCAAATTCAGGCGCTGATTGTTTCCGAGGAAAGCGAATCCTACAGTCACTGGAACGCTATTGAAAGCTTGGACCTGTGGCTTAAGCGCTTTAATGTGCCCGGCCTCTACGGTATGGATACGCGCCATCTTACAAAAATTTTGCGCGAGCGCGGAACCATGCTCGGCAAGATTGAGGTTAACAATAAAGAAGTCGAATATTATAATCCGGACATAGACAATTTAATTTCAAAAGTTACTATACCGCACGTTGAAAAATACGGCACCGGTAAGAAGAGAATTTTACTGATAGACTGCGGCTGCAAGAAAAGTATTATTTCCAATCTTCTTGAAAGAAATGTTACCGTACTTCGAGTTCCGTACGATTACGACATCGACAAGGAAGATTTTGACGGCGCATTAATTTCCAACGGCCCGGGCAACCCAATTGTTTACAAGCAGCTTGTTGCATCCGCAAAAAAATTATTGCAGAAACAAATTCCAACTCTTGGCATTTGCATGGGACATCAAATACTTTCTCTTGCAGCGGGAGCTAAAACTTTTAAATTGAAATACGGCCACCGCAGTCAGAACCAGCCGGTAAAGGAAGTCGGTTCAAACAAATGTTACGTGACTTCGCAGAATCACAGCTTTGCCGTAGATACAAAAACTTTACCACGCGGCTGGCAGCCGTGGTTCGAAAATTTAAATGATTATTCAAACGAAGGAGTTCGGCATGAAAAACTTCCCTTCCGTTCGGTGCAGTTTCACCCGGAAGCAATGCCGGGCCCGGTAGATACTTCATATATCTTTGACGAATTCTTGAAGGATGTTAAGTGAAACATAAAATCAAAAAAGTTTTGATCATTGGTAGCTCCGCGCTAAAAATAGGCGAGGCGGGAGAATTCGATTACTCAGGCTCGCAGGCTATCAAGGCCTTAAAAGAAGAAGGGCTTTATACAATTCTTATCAATCCCAATATAGCTACAATTCAAACGTCGGATTACCTTGCCGATAAAGTCTATCTTCTTCCGATTAACACACACTACGTTGAAAAAGTAATTGCCAAGGAAAAACCCGACGGAATCATATTGGGATTCGGTGGCCAGACGGCTTTAAACTGCGGTCTCGCGCTGCATCACGAAGGCATTTTGAAAAAATATAATGTGCAGGTGCTCGGCACTCAAATCTCCGCAATAGAGAATACGGAAGACAGACAGTTATTCTGCGAGAAGCTTTCTGAAATAGATGTTAAATATCCTCAAAGCCAGGCAGTTAACACAATTGAAGACGCGATCAAATACGCGGAGAAAATCGGCTTCCCGGTAATCATAAGAATCGCTTACGCACTCGGAGGTTTGGGTTCGGGAATTTGCAGAAACAAAACCGAAGTAAAAAAATTAGCTGCCAAGGCGCTTTCATACTCATCTCAAATTCTCGTTGAGGAATATCTTGAAGGATGGAAGGAAATTGAATACGAAGTGGTACGCGACAGATACGATAACTGCATCACCGTCTGCAACATGGAAAATATTGACCCGATGGGAATTCATACCGGCGAAAGCATTGTTGTTGCGCCAAGCCAAACTCTTACTAATAAAGAATACCACATGCTGCGCGAAGTGGCCATTAAAACAATACGCCATTTGGGAATTGTAGGTGAGTGCAATATTCAATACGCGCTCGACCCGAATTCCCAGGACTACCGCGTGATCGAAGTAAACGCCCGGCTTTCAAGAAGTTCCGCCCTTGCATCCAAAGCAACCGGCTACCC
>JAKAHQ010000238.1 GCA_021814855.1 Bacteroidota bacterium
TTTCGCTTGCCGACTGCTTCGCTGTAAGTAGGCCAAAGCCGATTATAAAAAAAACAAAGAGCAACCGTTTCATCTTTACCTCTTTTAAGATTTATGCGTTTTGCAACAATAGCTTAACAAAAATAAAATTATTTTCACCAAGAGATAATCTCGGAAGAAAAATTTTTAGCATGAAGCAAGCTTCAAAATTATATTATTTAATCGACCTGATGGATGACGAATCCGGCGAGGTTCGATCTGAAATATTAAATCAACTTGCCGGTTACGGTCCTTCCCTGGAATACGACTTACAAGAATATAATGGCGTACTGGATTCTAAAAAGATGGAGCTGCTGAATCCAATTATTAATTCCAACCGGCAAACATGGTTAGCAAAAACCTGGTCTTCATGGATGATGTTAGATGATCCGTACGATCAAATAGAAACAGCGCTTAATCTAATTTCAAAATTTCATTACGGCATTTACTTTAATCCGGAACTCCCTTACCTTCTTGACGAACTAACCGAAGAATTTAAAAACAGAATTCCTTACGGCGACGAATTGGATCTATCTCATTTTTTATTCCAAGAAAAAGGAATTAAGGGAGCGCGCGACGATTATTATAATCCTTTCAACAGCAACGCCATTTATACTTTGAAAGAAAAAAAAGGTTTGCCTATAACGCTGTGTTTAATTTATATCCTCATTGGAAACAGGCTTGGTCTTAACATAAACGCATGCAACTTCCCGGGTCATTTCCTCGCGCGGATTGATTCTGCCGAAGAAACATTGTATATCGATTGCTACAACGGCGGCAAAATTCTTTATGAAAGCGACATTCAGAATCTCGCCGGGGATTCGTATGAATCTTTGTTTGACATTATTAAAAGCGAAATAGACCCCTACATAATTATTCGAAGGATACTAACGAATCTTATCAATTCTTATTCAGTCTTAAATGATGCCGGCGTTAATGCGCTATTCCAAGAATTATTAGACCGGACGCATCCCTAAGCTTTATTTCGTTTATTCAATTAATTAGTTTCGTCTTAACAATCTGGAGTTTAAATGAGTTTCGGAGGATTCCTTTTTCTTCTGCTTATAGCCGCTATTTGCGGATCGATTGGTCAGAGTATTGCGGGCTACTCGCTCGGCGGTTGTTTTGTATCTATCGTAATAGGATTTATCGGCGCATGGATCGGTCCTTTAATCGCCGAGAAACTCGGATTCCCGGCATTCTACACTATTAATATTCAGGGAAGGTCCTTCCCGGTTGTATGGTCAATAATCGGTTCGGCACTATTTGCGCTTGTTGTCGGTTCAATATCCAAATCGAGAAAGCATCAGCACAATTGATTGCTGATATTAACGGTGAACTTACCGATTCGCTGCGCCGTTTAAACCGGAAAGATATTTTGAATGATGAACCTCTACGGTAAAAAACCAAATCGTTTAATCGACGAAAAAAGTCCCTATCTGCTTCAGCACGCATACAATCCTGTTGATTGGTATCCTTGGTCGTGCGAAGCGTTTCGAAAAGCTAAAGACGAAGACAAACCGATATTTCTTTCAATCGGGTATTCTACGTGTCATTGGTGCCACGTAATGGAAAGAGAATCTTTCGAGAATACTGAAACAGCCCGTTTAATGAACGAAGTATTTGTTTCAATCAAAGTCGATAGGGAAGAGCGCCCGGATATCGACAATATCTACATGCTTGTCTGCCAGCTAATAACCGGCAGTGGCGGATGGCCTCTTTCAATAGTAATGACGCCGGACAAAAAACCGTTTTTCGCTGGCACTTATTTTCCGCCGGATAGCCGCTACGGACGAATCGGCTTTAAAGATTTAATAATTAATATCGATTTGGCGTGGAAGAATAAACGGAATGAAATTAATGAAAGCGTCGAACAGATTTCCGATTATCTCAGGCAAATTAATTCGACTGGATCAACGACATCTTTAGGAACTGAAATTTTGGATTCCGCTTTCGATCAATACGAACGAAGGTATGATTCTATACACGGGGGTTTCGGTAGAGCCCCTAAATTTCCTTCACCGCATAATCTTATGTTTCTTCTTCGATTCTGGAAGCGGACAGGCAACAGTAAAGCGCTTGAAATGGTAACGCACACCTTGACCGAAATGAGCAAAGGAGGAATGTATGATCATATCGGTTTCGGATTTCATAGGTACTCTACAGACGATAAATGGCTTGTACCCCATTTTGAAAAGATGTTGTATGATCAGGCGCTTCTTGCAATTACATATACGGAAGCTTACCAAGTTACCCGCGAAAAAGAATTCAAACGTATAGCGGAAGAAATAATCGAATATGTACTTCGTGACATGACTTCTCCGCTCGGAGGATTCTATTCCGCCGAAGACGCAGACAGCGAAGGTATGGAAGGAAAATTTTATGTTTGGTCGAAGTCGGAATTTTATGAAATACTTGATGAAGACGATGCCGGGTTTGCCGTAAGAATTTTCAACGTTAACGAGTCGGGAAATTATAACGATGAAGCCGCGGGTCAACAAGGCCGCGCCAATATTCTGCATCTTTCTGAAAATCGATCCGCAACCGCAAAAACATTTGAGGTAACGGAAGGAGAATTCAACACAAGGTATGAACGTATTCGCTCTCGAATTTTTAATCACCGCAGTAAAAGGATTCATCCGCATAAGGACGATAAAATTCTATGCGACTGGAACGGCTTGATGATCGCCGCTTTATCGATTGCCGGAAGAGCTTTTTCAAACAGTAAATTCATACTCGCGGCTGAAAAAGCCGTTGGGTTTATAAACCAATATCTTCAGGATGATGCGACTAAATTGCTGCATCACTTCCGCGACGGCTCCTCTGCCGTTGCCGCCAACCTTGATGATTATGCCTTTCTAATTTGGGGACTGCTCGAACTGTACCGATCAACTTTTAAGAAAGCATATTTAGCTGATTCTATTAATCTCACGGATTCGGTATTAAAATATTTTACCGATGAAAAGAACGGCGGGTTTTATTTCAGCCCGGAATTCGGCGAACAAATGCTTATAAGAACAAAAGAAATTTACGACGGCGCAATTCCTTCCGGCAATTCCGTAATGCTGAATAACTTGATTCGACTTTATAGAATCACCTCAAACAGCGAATATGATATCTTTGCAAAGCAGCTTATTGATTCATTTTCTTCAAGCATATCCAAAGCTCCGACCAGCTCGGCGTTTTTATTATCATCGCTGGAATATTTATACAGCGGTTCGGCTGAAATAATAATTGCCGGCAAATCATTCGATGAAAACGCGGCTAAGATTGCCTCGAAGTTAAATTCATATTTTCTCCCGGACCTTACAATTATTTTTACCGCAAGGGAAGATGAAGAGTACAATCCGGATTTAGAATATCTCGGCGGTTACCATTCCCAGGATGACAAACCGCTGCTATACTTATGCCGCAATTTTGCATGTGAGCTGCCTACCGATAATGCGGAAGATATTTTATCCGGGCTTGCTGTAAAGCAAAAATAATTCTTCTTTCAAGAGAATTTTATTCTCAATATTTTCAATGCCGGTTACAAAATTTTTTCGGAGAATCATATGTTCCGTGTGCAGTATTATTTAACCATTGTCGCAATCGTAATTTCATTTAATCATTCATTTGGCCAGAACGAAAACGCCGCGCTCGATATTATTACAAAGAAAGCATTACTGACGACGGATACTTTTCTGGCCGGCAAAGAATTAAACGGTCGCTTGCCGGGCAGCGCCGGCTACGATAAAGCCGCCGAATTTATGGCTAATGAATTTTCTAAAATCGGTTTGAAGCCGGTTGAGCCAAATAATTATTTCCAGAAATTTAATGTTGAGTATAACGAAATACTTCCCGGCGAACATTTTGCGATAATAAAAAACGGAAAGCGCACCGAATATAAACTTGGTAAAGATTATGTCTATCGCGGGTTCACCGGATCGGGTAATTTTACCGCGCCGGTTGTTTTTTGCGGATACGGATTAAGTCAACCGGAAAAAGGTTACGATGATTACGCGGGCATAGACGTCAAAGGTAAAGTTGTAATGGTTTATAAGTTTAATCCGAAATGGAATATTAACGGGAAGAACTTTACGGATGGAAACCCGCGGGAAAAATCTATTGTTGCTTTAAAGCACGGCGCAATCGGCATATTGTTTATTTCTTTTCCCAACGATAAAGAACCGCAAAAAA
>JAKAHQ010000239.1 GCA_021814855.1 Bacteroidota bacterium
CGATATGCATTATAAACAGGCAATTACCGCAGCCGGATTCGGTTGTGCCGCAGCGCTGGAAGCAGAGAAATGGCTCCGGGAACACGAGTCCTAGAGATATTATTGCATGGCTTATCCATTCTTAAGCACTTACATCGGCAACACATTTCTTGAAGCCGCATCGAACATGAATTACGAAGGCCAATCGTTACTTTTTAATTTTTTAAGATTTATTACCGCGGCGCTTCTTTTATTCGCGCCAACAACCGCAATGGGCGGAACGCTGCCAACACTAAGCAGATTTTTTGTTGAGTCGTTAAGTGAAACGCGCAAAGAAGTTGGCTCGTTGTATTTTCTAAATTCATTTGGAGCTGTGGTAGGCGTTGTTTTTGCGGGATTTATACTTATAAAAGATTTCGGTTTAAATGTTACTATTTACTCGACGGCTACTTTAAATATACTTGCTGGTTTTATTGGGTTGTTTATTGCTGTTAGATATTCCAAATCAATCGGCTCGGAAAGAAATTTTTCTATCGAAGAAAAGGGCACTTCCAAAACAGAAGTCCCGCCTAGAATGGGTAGGCTCGTAATTTTAGTCGCCGGCTTATCGGGAATGGCAGCTCTTTTATATGAAATGGTTTGGACAAGGCTGCTGATTAATTTCTTTGGATCTTCTACCTATGCTTTCTCAATAATGCTTCTTTCATTTATAAGCGGTATAACTATCGGCGGCCTAATAATCTCGCAGAAATTTCTAAATCGATTTGATAAAATAAATCTTTTGGCATTTTGCCAGGCGGCCATAGGATTATTTATAATTGTAATTTTATTGCTTTACGATCGCTTGCCGTATTACTTATGGAATATCTCCGCGCTATTTTCAAAAAGTTACGAAGCATTCGGCATATTTACATTTATAGAATTTGCAATCTGCTTCTTGATTATGCTTCCGCCGACTTTATTTATGGGAATGACCTTGCCGCTTGCAACCGAAATCGTTGCCGGAATGGACAAAAAGGTTGGGGCTTCGGTTGGAGTTGTCTTCTCAATTAACACTTTGGGAACTGTTGCTGGGGTAATTCTTACAGGATTAATATTTATTCCTGTTTGGGGAATTAAAGTTTCATTCGAAATTGGAATTGCGCTTAACCTTCTTTCATTCCTTATAATTTTTGTTTCTGCGGGGAATACAACACACCTTAAGAAATTCATTTATGCTTCGGCACCAATTGCTCTATTCGTTTTATACTTAATATTCTTTCCTGGATGGAACACCGCTTCCATGCTGAGCGGTGTATTCAAATCATTCGGGCAAAATCCTCCGAAAACTTTTAAACAATTTTTAGACCGTTACTCCAACGAAAAAGTTATTTTTTATAAAGAAGGAGCCTCGGCAAATGTCGCTGTAGCGCAACTGGTTTCGAATCCCAACGATAAAAGACTGATAATAAACGGCAAGCCCGATGCCAGCACTTATTACGATATGCCGACCCAGGTGCTGTTGGGACAAATTCCAATGTTGCTGCATCCGAATCCGCAAAATGTTTTTGTGGTTGGTTTCGGAAGCGGAACAACGATCGGTTCTATACTAACACATCCGGTTAAAAACGTTATTTGCGCCGAAATATCTAAAGAGGTTATTAATGCCGCTAAGTTTTTCTCAAATGAAAATCGTGATTGCGTTAACGACGCAAGATTAAATTTAATTAACGAAGACGCTCTTACACTTTTAAAGTTATCGAAAAACAAGTTCGATGTTATTGTGTCCGAGCCTTCAAATCCCTGGATTGCGGGAATCGGTAACCTGTTCTCGCAAGAATATTTTCAAACTTGTTTGAGCAAATTGAACGATGACGGGATTATGGTTCAATGGTTTCATCTTTATGAGGCCGACAATGACGTAGTGCGGCTGGTAATAAACACGTTTTCTTCTGTTTTTCCTTACGCACAAATCTGGACCAGCGTTGCAAACGATATAATGCTTGTCGGAACTAAAAAAGAGATGAAAATAAATTTTTCCGGCCTGGCTGAAAAATTTCAGCAGCCGAGTGTTAAGGAAGATTTGCACCGCATCGGCATCGACAACCCATTTACATTTTTGCTGTGTCAGTTGGTTTCGCCAATGGGATTTTATCTTATGTCGGAGAAAAATCCGGTCAATACGGAAATACACCCGCTGCTTGAATTCTTAGCGCCGCGGGCTTTCTACGTGGGTAAACCGGCTGATTATATTTATCGGTTCGATGAAAAATTCGATACTCTCGGCAATAGTATAATGGTAAAAAATTATATAAGGAGTTATCCCCCAACGAAGGAAGAACTTACCAACGCCATTCTTTATCAGCAAAATAAATCAAAAAATATTCGTTTGGCTTTCGGCCTGTCTCAGTTTCTCAAAAGTAAGTTTCCGAATGATTTAAATTCAACGGTGCTCTTCACTTCGGCCCAAAAGCAAATTGCGCTCAATAATCCGGAACTCTACTCTTTGAAGGATGCGATAAATAAAGTTCCGGATACTTCTCAAGCAGCGAAAGATTATTACAATTCGTCAATTATGGAAAAGGTTAACTCAACATTCTTTATGCATGTTGTATCTATTAAAAACGATGCCGACTTTTTTATAAAAACAGCAAAGCTCGACACTCTTTCAATTCTCAAAACGTATTTACAGGTTGCAAAAGATTATTTTCAAAACAGCGAATATGCAAATGCGAGAATAACTTGTTCGTACATAGAAAAAATATTATCCAAATCGCCAAGATATTCAAGAGTTTTTCCGATTGATGATTATTATTACATGTATGCCGTAACTTCTTTGGAAGCAAAACAAATGGATAAAGTTTTTATTTATTATCTCTCTCTTATTAACTATAACCCAAACCATAAAGATTTGCACAGGCTCCGCGCTCTTGTTTCGTGGGATTTGAAGTTTAATAAATAGGGGTGGTTTGTTAGAGATTTATTTCAATATTGGCCGGCCGATACTTTTTAAGGAATAGCGGGATGAGAAGCGCAATCAAAAACATTAATATTCCAATCCCATAAACGATATTTCCGAGAAGCGAATCGTAATCGAGAATGCCCAACCGACTTAATAGATAATTCCAATCGTGGTATACTTTATTTCCACCAAGAAGCGGCAGCCTTCTAGTTCTCGCGTCTGAAATATATACGCTGATGTTCATCAAGTTTTCGCCGAGCCATATCAGAAAAATCTGGGTTAGAAATCGCTTTTTCTTAATCCAATAAAAAACAACGAACATGGAAGGAATAATAATTTGTATTAACGATCCGCCAAGAGTATAAATAAATTTCCCGAATAGACTGAATACGCCGTGCCCGCCTTCGTGAACGAGAAGATTCAAATAATCAATGAATGTAAATTTCCCGGCATTAATCGTATAATACACCGCAGCGGGAAATATTACAAGAGAGCCTAACCATGGATTAATATTTTCAGAAATCTTTTTTGATTGCAAGATGCTTTCCTTGCTAAATTATTCCTCAAACATTTTTCGAAGTATGTTAACATCGTTTGTAATGCCGAGGGCTATCATCATCTTTATCCTTGCCTTTTGGCCGTTCAGGTAATCGGAGAATATTACACCAATTTGCTTTAACCATTTTCCCGCGCCTGGATAGCCATAAATGTCAAGCGTCTCGCCCGCAGGGCAGCGCGATACAAGTACCGCTGGAATATTTTTTTCAACAATATATTTAATGCCGTCAAAGGCTGCGGGAGGAACATTGCCTACACCCATTGCTTCAATAACAACTCCTTCAACTTCGCTATCGGCGGAATGCTTAAAAAATTTATCGTTCATTCCGGCATAGACCTTTATCAAATCTACATTAGAGTTTATTTTTTCTGTTTCGATGCATTCCAGCTTTCTGGGCAGTCTGTTATAAATTACTTTTCCTCTTTCAACAAAACCGAGTGCGCCAAAATCCAAACTATGGAATGTCTCGATGTCTTCGGTGTGAGTTTTAGTTACTTCGCTTGCGGCATTTATCTCTCCATTTAAACAAACAAGTACTCCAAGGCCTTTACTATTTTGATTATTACAAATATGTATTGCGTCGATAAGATTTCTCGGTCCGTCCCAATCCGGCTCAGAGCTTGTTTTCATTGCGCCGATTACAACAATGGGTTTTTCTGTTTTAATAGTAAGATCTAGAAAGTATGCGGTTTCCTCAAGCGTATCTGTCCCG
>JAKAHQ010000240.1 GCA_021814855.1 Bacteroidota bacterium
CGCATCAATTGTTTTGTGAGCTAAAAATTTATTGTAAAGAATTAATCCGATAATTGTTACTACTCCTATCAAGCTGAAAATTATCCAGAGCAACTGCGGGTTATGAAGTTTATCGACAAAGTGAACATAAAGCGAAGCGCCTAAAATTCCGCCAATCCCGCTTCCTAAAACTCCGTATAAAAACGAGTAACCAAGGTACAGCGCTTTCTTATCTTCGGGAGCTATCAAACCGACATAACTTATAAACTTCGGATGAGCGGTCATTTCTCCGATTGAAAAAATAATCATTCCGGCAATGAATACAAACGGATGGGATGACACCGCTAAAATTCCCATACCCAATGTTCCCAACGCTATACCCGTTATCATTGTAGGTAAAGCTTGCGTTTGTTTAACTATGTTTGAAACGATAAGCTGCAACAAAATTATGGTTCCGCCGTTAATCACCGTCACATGCTCAACATCAAACTTCCAATTAGGATTTGAAATGAACAAGCCGAGAAATGAATTAACAAAATTATTCACGGGAGTTTTGTCAACGTAATCTTTCATGTACCACAAAACGGTATCGAACTGCTGGAAATATAAAATCCAGAAACCCGAATAAATTACAATCATTATGATGAAACGGAAATCCGAAAAAACAAAGAGCGCGTCTTTAAGAACTTGCGCTATAGATTTTGTGCTTTCCGGTTTTGGCGGCTCCTTGTAGACGAAGAGGTTCAGAAAGAAAAGCCAGCCAGTCCCGATGGCTGCCATAATAAAAATGTACGACCACGAAATCGACTTAAGCCACGGTATAAGTATTAACGGAAAGATAAATGCTCCGAGGTTGATCGACCAATAATAAATTCCAAAAGCTACGGTGGAATTTGATTTGTCGGTTGAACGTGCAATCGTGCCGGAGATTATCGGTTTGAAAAATCCGGCACCGATAACCATCATGATCAAACTTAGGAAAACGAAAACATACGAGGTAAACAGAGATGTTAGAAAATATCCGAGACTCATTACAACGAATGCGAACATTAAAGTGATTCGATAGCCGAAGCGATCCGCAATTGCGCCGGAAAGGATAGGCAAGAAATAAAGCAGCGGCGTAATGGTGCTTTTAATTACTCCCACGCTTTCTTTGGAAAATCCCAGCCCTCCTTCCGACGGGCTTAATATTAAATAGACCGATAGAACCGAAAGGACACCGTAGTAAGAACCGCGTTCAAAAAATTCCATTACTATTACCGTCCAAAAATTTCTTGGAAACGATTTAAAAATGGAAAATGCGCTGCCGGATTTTTCTTTCATCGATTCTCCATAGGCATTTTTATGAATGAAAAGATTGCCCCGCAATTTAATCATCTTTAATACAAAGTTACGGAAGGTTGGTAGAAATTTTATTGTGGAAAAATTTTTTCTTATTCCGGTGAAAGGATTTTATTTCCTGCCGAGATAATCCAGCACAGCATTAATAAATGTTAGAGGATGCGGGGGGCAGCCCGGAATGTAAAGGTCGACTTTAATTTCGTCGAAGAAGGATCGGTTCAACTCATCGGAGGCGGCAAATATTCCGCCGCTTATTGCGCATGCGCCTACTGCAATAACAATTTTGGGATCGCTCACGCTTTTATAAGCATCCATCAATGCCGGAGCCATGTTCTTAGAAACGGGACCGGTAATAACAATTCCGTCGGCATGGCGCGGCGAGGCAACAAAATCAATCCCGAACCTGCCGATATCAAAATTAACATTTGTGCTTGCGTTCAGTTCAAGCTCGCAGCCGTTGCATCCGGCAGCGGATACCTGTCTGAGTTTTAGCGAACGGCCGAATAACCTATGAATTTCTTTTTGAGATTTGACCGCTTCTTTGTAATACGCTTCGTAAGTTTGACCGGCCCCGACATATAAATTTTTTCGCTCGGTACTACCAAGCTTAAATTTATTTGTAAACTTAATTGCGCCTTCCGGAAAAGCTCTTTCGCACTCGCCGCAAAAAGTGCATCTGCCCAAATCAATTTTAAAAGGATTCAAATTTATTGCATCGGCAGGGCATACTTCTTTATATAGGGACAGGTCGCCGCTCAATTTCGAAGGATCAATTGCCGGGAAACCTCGATGCGATTCCATCAACTCGGCATTTCTTAAATCGGGAACGGCCTGGTATCCGTGATTTTTTCTGAGCTTGAACAAATCCAACATTTTTTTCCGAACTAATTTTTATAAATCGAACCCGCAGTAAGACAGGTTAAAACTTTTATTGCAAAGAGGAAAGTCGGATATACCGTTTCCTCTAACCGCCAGAGCCAAGGCCAGCCAATTATTAAACGAAGGATCTTTGATCTTCACTTTTTTGATTTTGCCTTCGTCATCGGTTATAACAATATGCGCAATTTCACCGCGCCATCCTTCCGTTAAAGAAACAATCAATTTACCGGGTTGAAGCTGCGAAATATTCTTTCTCAACTCCCCTTCGGAAAAATTATTCAGTTGTTCCGTAATAATTCGAATCGATTGCTGAATCTCGATGAATCTAATATAAGCCCGCGCAAACACATCGCCGGTTTTCAAAGTTAATTTATGAACGGGGAAAAACTCGTAAGCGCCGGATGGATGATCGGAACGAACATCAAGGGCAACTCCGCTAGCCCGTGCCGCCGGCCCAACCATTCCGATTTCACGGGCCATTTCTTCTGTTACAATCCCAGTCTTCTCAAATCGTTCAAGCACGGAGGCAGACGAAAACATCACCTCGGTGGCAACTGATACTTCCTCGTCGAGCCGATTAATTGTGGATAATATTTTATTTTGCAGCTCCTGCGGTATATCAAAATGAACTCGGCCAATCGTCAACAACCCGCGTCCTAAACGGTTCCCACAAATGGCCATTGTGGTATTGATAATTTTTGTACGAAGCGCGGCAAAGACAGAATTGCCGGTTAGATAAGCAACGTCGCCGGCAAGAGCGGATAAATCTCCTAGATGAATTGCGATTCGTTCCAGTTCAAGCGCCAGAGCACGGATTAGTTTTACCTTGCGAGAAACATTAATACCGGCAAGTGATTCCAACGCGTGAACAAACGCCAAGGTGTGACCGATAACCGTATCGCCGGCAATTGATTCGGCAAGTTTAACCAAGTATACCGGGCGATTTTTATTTTGAAGAAAAAGTTGTTCGGCTCCGCGGTGTTGAAACCCGAGTTCAATTTCAAGGTGATGCACTTCCTCGCCGTGACAGGAAAATCTAAAATGACCCGGTTCTATTATTCCGGCATGAATAGGACCAACGCCGACTTCGTGAACGTCGTCTCCTTCCATCTTAAAAAAATTATACGGCAACTCTTGGCTGTTGATACCGGCAATTCCTTTGCGAACCGGCTTTAGCCACGGGTGACCTTCCGGCTTAATTCCGCACTCTTCAAAAATTTCTCTTTCAAACAGATGCGCCGACGGGATTTCATTTGCAAAAGAAGTAAAAGTTTTTTCCGAACTAAACTTTGTTGAAGCAATATATAATTTTGATAAATTATCATCGGCCGTAATTGCATAAAGCGTTATCCCGCTCGAATCCTTATCACCGAAATATTGTACTAATCTTCTCCCGGCTTTTACCGAACTAAGCAGCTGCTCACCTAAGTCCTTATAAGCAAGCCGCGGAATCTCCTTGAGTGAAACTGCTTGAAGATTTTTAATTTCGATCCAGTTCAAATAATTCTCCTACTTAACAAAATATCCGGCAGCGTTATTAATAAACTGTAAAACCTGCTGCGGCATATTGGTACCGATAACCAATAAAATTAAAAGAATAACAAGCTGCGGTGCATAGGCCCAGAATGAAAAGTCATGATTGATTTTTTCTGCCGAAGACGTCTCTCCGAAACTCATTTTAAAAATCGCGTTGCCCATTCCAAAAGTTATGACAACCAGGAAAAGGAAAAAAGGAATTGCCAGCCAGGCATAGCCGATTGTCCAAAGCGCCTTGATGATTAAAAACTTGCTCAGGAAAGCAGGGAACGGCGGCATTCCCAAAATCGAAAGCGCGGATACAATCCAAAGCCAGCCGGTGCGGGAATCTTTTTCCAACAATCCTTTTACGTTTTCAATTTTTTTGGTTTTATACAAAGATAAAATATTTCCTGATGTTAAAAACAGAGAAGCCTTTGAAAGCGAATGCGCAAGCGTGTGCAGCATAGCGGCA
>JAKAHQ010000241.1 GCA_021814855.1 Bacteroidota bacterium
AATCAACCCAAATCCTTTTTCGCCGGATAACGACGGCTTTGAGGATTACACAATCATTAATTGCGATCTTAACAAAGTTCTATCGCAAATACGAATAAGAGTATTTGACAGCGTAGGGCGGAAAGTGCGTACACTTGAAAATTATTTACCTTCTGCTTCCAAGAACTCAATAATCTTTGACGGTCTGGATGATAACGGCAATCCGCTTCGAATAGGCATTTATATTTTGTTAATTGAAACGGTTGACGCTAACGGGGGCAATGTCGAAACAATAAAGACTCCTATTGTGATAGCCCGGAAACTTTAAGAAAGTTTTCGCAGCCGACTTAAATGATATTGCGGCAGAAAATGTATCGTTGCTTTTGGGAAATAGATTTTACCTTCTTAGGCGTAATGAATCCTTTCGTTTATATTTTTTGAGCGGGCATGCTGCAAAGCCAAACTATAAAAAGTAAAGAATCAATTGAAAATTAATTCAGAGGTAAATGGCGAAGTCCGTATGAAAAACATAATTTTGCAAAAGATAAAATATTGTTTTCGATTTGCGGAAATACAGTGGTTAAAATGTTAATCCCAAAAACCTTCGAGGAAACCCGGACTAAACGAGTGTTTATACATAGAATGAAATATATATCAACCAAGGAGTACAACTATGACATACCGGGAAAAAATTGACGGCTTCCTTTCTCAAAAAATCATTGCGGTGGCGGGCGTATCGCGCAATCCGCAAGGGCATATCGGAAATTTTATTTACAGGAAATTTAAAACCTCCGGCTACAAAGTTTACCAGTTGAATCCTGCGGCTTCCGAAATTGAGGGAGAGAAATGTTATCCCACTATAATGTCGATACCAGAAAAGGTTGACGCGGTGTTTGTTGCTACAAATGCAAAAGATTCTGCCGACGTAGTCCGCCAGTGTTCGGAAGCTGGCGTTAAAAAAATTTGGTTTCATAAAGCATTTGGACCTGGCAACTATACCGAGGAAGCGGTAAGATTATGCAAAGATTATAATATCGAGGCGATTCTTTCAGGCTGCCCGGCAATGTTTCTCAACGCCGATTTCGGGCATAAATGTTTTAAATTTTTCCTAAAGGTATCAGGCAAGCTTAGGTAAAAACCGCGGCTGCCGGCGTGATACCGGAGCCGATGTTTTATTTTTATTTTTCGAAAATCATGATTATTTTTTCGGAAATTTTTCCGGAAAGGTTGAAAGTTTATTGAGTAGAATTCTAGAGCTTAAAAATATCTGGAAGGCAGAGTTACTGAATAAAAATTTTCGATTACGGGCCGTCCTAACGTTTCTCTTTCTTGCCGCAGCGCTTGTCTGGCTGGCTAAGTTTCTTCCTTATAATGAAATTAGACCGGGCTTTCGTCTTGTTGATCCGTTTCTAATTCTCTTCAACCCGATCGACGTTACCTGGCTTACCTTCGGATTAATTTACCTTGCTCTCGTAATTGCGCTTTTTTCGTTAAGCTTTCATCCCGAAGAAATGCTTTTAGCGCTGCAGTCGTATACGGTTATGGCGTTCTTTCGCTTAAGTACAATCTATTTTTTACCGCTCAACGCGCCTATAGCCATAATTCCCCTCAAAGATCCTTTCGTTGAATTTTTCGGCGGAGGTCAAACTCTTCTGAGGGATCTTTTTTTTTCCGGTCATACCGCAACAATGTTTTTATTCTTTCTTACCAGTCCCACAAAAAAACTCAAATGGATTTACCTCGCATGCACTGTTCTGGTTGCCGGGTGTGTTCTTGCCCAGCATGTTCATTATACAATTGATGTTATTGCCGCGCCTGTATTTGCATATACAAGCTACCGTATTGCGCTGCTGGTTGATGAGCAGATAAAAAATCTAAAATAAATGGAATCTTTTTAGCCTATTAAGCGTTTAGCAAACACAGAACAAATCCAAACGAGGAATGCTTTCGGAAGTAGTTTATCTGCATTATTTAAATACCCTGCTGGACGGAGACAAAAAACAATGTCTTCAGATAGTAACCAATTTAATTGAGCAGGGCATTACGATAAAAGAAATTTATCTTGAGTTATTTCAGCGTTCGATGTACCGTATCGGGCTGATGTGGGAAAAAGAAAGATGTTCGATTGCCGACGAGCACGTTGCCACCAAGATAACCGAAGGAATGATTGAATACGTTGCCGGAAATTTTTCGAGTAAAAATAAAAACGGCAAGCTTGCATTAATTACCTGCCTTGATAAGGAATACCATGAATTGGGAGCGCGCATGGTAGCGGGCTTTCTTGAGGCGCTTGGATGGAATACAATATTTGTCGGCGCCAACATTCCGCAGGAAGAAATAATGAATCTCATCCGCGAAAAAAAACCGGATATGGTCGGAATCTCAAACAGCTTCTATATGAATATTAGCCGCCTCATTAACCTGCTGGATGATATTAAAGAAGAATTTCCCGAACAGGAAATTGTCGTCGGGGGGCAGGCGTTAGCGAACGGTAGGTCGGAATGTTTGATAAAGTACAGCAACACGCATTATATAACATGTCTAAACGGTCTCGAAAGATATCTCACCGGCTTTCATCAAAATTAATTTTCGTTGAAACATGAAAACATAAATGCGGATAGTTTTTTAATGGAACTACCCGCCTCAATCAATCCGATTACTTCACAAGATAAATTTCCGTCTGTCGCGGCGAAAGAAATTCGCAACCGCTGTTTGTAGCCAGCACTTCTTCCTCAATTGTAGCAATTCCGTATCCGGGAATTGTTAATCTGGGTTCGATAGTGAAGATGTTTTTTTCTTCAACTTCCATAAATGGTAGATTACCATAACGTTCCCATTTGGGTCCGAGAAGTGCGCCGCCGTCATGAACCAGCTTTCCAACCTGGTGTCCTAATCCGTGCGGAAATTCTTCGTAACCTTTTGTTTGAATAAAGTTGCGTGCAATCTCGTCAATTTCCCAACCTTTCTTCCCGGGTTTCAATTCGTTGGCCGAACGTGTTATCGATTCAACGATAACATCAAAACCTTTTTGTACTTCGGCAGGGGCCGTGTCTTCATGCGGACGTAACACGTACCATGTTCTCTGGAGATCCGAACAGTACCCGTTCACCTTAACGCCGAAATCCATATTAACTACATGACCGGCTTGAACTACACGATCGGTTGGACCGGAATGGGCACCGGCCGTATCTGGGCCAGAAAATACGGAGGGACAAAATTCTCTTTCCCACGATGGTTCTAATCCTCTTTGCTCGCAGAGATCGAGGACAAACTGTGCTACCTGTTTTTCGGTTACTCCGGGTTTAAGAAATTTTGTAACCTCGTCAAAAATTTTCAACGCTTCGTTTATGGCTGACTTCAGTGCCGCGATTTCGCTCTCGGATTTTCTTCCTCTTAATGCTGCAACTATATCTTCGGATGAAATCAGCGAGTCGGCATACTTTGTATCTTTCAAATGATCCATCAATTCTAGATATAAACCGTAAGTCATTCCATCCGCCAGTGTAGAGTTGCGCGAATAATTTACCGCGATTCTTGCCGGCTTATAATTATCGAGAACCTCGAGAAGTTTTTCTTTAACCGATCTTAAATATCCGTGAAGGTATTTGTATGTTCCTACCGACTTCATGTTTTCCAGTTCGAGAGAACCCACAATTGCATTTGTATCTCCGTTTTTAGAGATCATAAATGCTGATTGCCATGTAGCGCCGCTGCCCACAATCATATCCATCATCGGATCTTTGATGTTGCCGGTTTCTCGGACGAACGTCATCCACATGTCTATTTCTTTTTCATTTAAAATTTTTACCGCTTGCTCAATTTTTTCGAGAACCATTTCTTTAGACATATGCTGCTCCTGCTCACAGTTAGTATTTATTTTATTTCGGAGGTAATTGCTTTTTATGTCTCAAATAATTAATCGGCAACTAATCCCGGGTTTCCATATTTCAAAATAAAAAACTGAAAAATCTTCCGCACGCTCTTTATTATGCTAATAGCCGTAATTCTTAAATTTGGATTTGTAACGTACATTCAAGTTAAACCTTCAGGAATAAGCATTAGAAAAATGATAAAGCTTATTCAAATTTCTTTGCAGCTTTTTTTAAGCGGTCCATAATCGCTCTTCCCAATTCTTTTTCCTCTACGGCTTCCACAAGAATAAGATCGAGTTTTTCCTTTTCGAGATCGTGTAGGAAT
>JAKAHQ010000242.1 GCA_021814855.1 Bacteroidota bacterium
CCGATCTTTACTCCCAGCTGCGCCAATCATTATCTATTGTTGGGTACGGCGTCCGCGGAATCAATCCGCCTTTCTTCACCGTGTAAAGTTCAATCGCCTTGGGATCGTTCTCGTCGGTAACCTTAATCGAATTGAGAATATCTTTATTGATTGAAATTTTTTCTCTCTGCTTAAGCCAATTTATCTTATGTAGAATTTTTTTTGAAAGCTCGGCGCTTAATTTATCGGCATTGCTTTGACTCGGAGGATCCTTTTCGTTCGGAGCTATTTCTTTATTCTCAAGCATGACAGAATTAATCAGCTCATTTTTAACGTAGCTAAAAACAATTTTATCTTTCCACCATCTTCCCTGTTCTTTCACGCTTGCTCTATGGGAAAGATTTCTTTTGTTAGCTTCGTCAACAAGTAGTTTGTCGCGCACCATTCTCCAAATCATTTCTTTGAGAGAGATTGAGTAGGAAGTAAAATCATTCTCGTTCAATTTGATGTACTGATCGCGCGTCCAGTACCAGTTCAACAGATCGGCCAGACTTACCGAGCCGTTCTTCAAATCAACAAGCGTAAGCGCGGGTATACCGGATTTATCTTTTACTTTAAGAGAAGCTAAAGTCGAATCCAATTTATCAGCCATTTTCCAGTCATCAAATTTTTTCTTCGGAAGAATATAATTTCCTATGTAAGAAAGAAGAATACCGAACTCCTCTTTACGAATTACCGGTTTAGCTTTCTCCATTAGATCAATAACATATTTTCCCGAAGCGGCTTCCATCTTTCTCATCTTAACCGCTTCAACGGCTTCACTCCTAAGATTATCCTCTTCGGATTCCGTCGCGATCAAATTTCTTGAAATGTTTTCCAACTTTACCAGGTACCAGCCGTCCTGGACATGAATGGGCAGCGATACGTTTCCGGCTTTCAATGTATCAAGTATCTTAGCTATGATCGGATTTTTCAGCTTGAGTTCATAAAAATTTGTCTTCAGCTGCCTATCATTCAAAACCGAACTATCCGTACATTCTTTTTTAAATAGTGAGTCGAACGTAACTCCGCTTTTCATATCGGCCATATAAATCATGGCGGAGTCTTTATCCGGCGTGTAAAGCCATTTAATAAACACTTCCAGTTGTTTCTCGGTTATTACGGAATCAACTTCGGGCTTGGTATATTTAATCTTGTTGAAGATTTCATCGTTGAACAATTCGCCGGTAATCAGATCGTCATGGAAAGCGCGGAACATATCTCTTACTTGCTTTACCGTATCAACTTTTCGATTGTAACCATCCAATGCAAGAAGTTTTTCATTGATAAGAAATTTAAGATATACGTCTTTAGAATTTCTTTCTCTCTTGTAAAACGCCGGCCCATAATCATACCCTTTCCTAAATTCACCGGCGGTGATTTTTAGTTTTCCCACGGAGGCAATAACTTTGCCGTTGTCATCGGCATAACCTTTCGATTGCTGCTGCGCATATAAAGAGTTGGAAGCTAAGACCGATATGCTTAAAAGAAGAATGAATATGAATTTTACGTATAAATTTTTACTCATTGTACCCGGATTTGTTTTACCTAAAATTTCAGATCAACGGAAAAAGTATGTACGCCTTCCAAACGACCGAAATCCCTGTAAGCGTAATCAAAACTAACAATAGTGTTGGAGAATAGCATCTTTGTATTTACGCCGACTCCCAATGTTAAACCGCCTTCGGAATCTTTAAGAAATAACGATTGGTACCCGCCTCTGATAAATAAAAAGTCTTTGAAGGAAAACTCGGTGCCTACATTCATGCTTTCGAAATCGTTGTTGGGATGAATAGCGTCGACCGCTACGGTTAATTTATAATCCGGCGTGTTGATTGCTTTGGTCGAAATTCCTATTTGGAAATACAGCGGCAGATCCCACGAGTCCATTTCAATATCTGTTGGAATTTGATCGTTGGAACCGAGCTTTGTATCGTCCACACGTATAAACTGCCGCGCGTCTTTGCCGGCAAGCTGCATTGGCGTTCCGAAATTCGAAATCGAAGCGCCGATAACCATTCCTCCGAGTAAATCCGTACGGAATAAAGTTCCGGCGTCAAAGGCAAAACCGGTCGCGCTCATATGCCAAATTTTTTGCTGAATGAACTTGGCGGAGAAGCCGATTGAAAATCGATCGGTGAGATTTCTCGCGTACGACATTCCCACGGCCAAATCTCCCGCGCTGAAATATTCTCCCGTTCCTTCCGGCTGATCAACCGTTCTCACCTTCATATCTTCCATGCTCAAAGAAGAAAAGCTAAAACCAAGATTGCCGAAATTTCCGAGTGGAAGTACAAGTCCTGCGTAGTCAAAAGATGTTTGCGCAATCCAGTTTGTATGAACGACCAATGCTTCGTTTTGAGTAATGTTTGCAATACCGCTGGCGTTCCAATACATAGCCGAAGCGTTGTTTGCAATACTTACAAACGCGCCGCCCATAGCGCCGGCATTAGCCCCGACTCCAATTTCCAAAAAACTGGCTGCGGTTGTTCCTGTTTTAGAAACTCTTTGAGCGGAAACATCAACGGTGAAAAGTATAATTATGATAGCCGATAAAATATATTTTGCGAGCAGATTACAGTGCATATTTTTCCTCGCCGTAATTTTTATTTTCTTATTTAATGACTGCGAACTTTCCAATTTTCTCTCCTATTCCAGGTGCGGTTACGTGAAAGACATAAACACCAAAAGCTATATCCATTCCGTCCTGGGAAATCAAATTCCACGGTTCCTGCCCGTTGGAAATGTTGCTGCTGTGTTCCAGCGTCTTCACGAGTTTTCCGCTGATAGTATAAATCCTGATAGTACATTCTGCCGGAAGATGAATAAAGTAAATCAACCTGTCGCCTCTTCCAACTTGAGTAGTTGCCGGCTCCCACGATGCCGCGCCGACATAAGGATTAGGCACAACCGCAATGTTGTCCAAATCTTTTACGGCTTTGGAATCATCGAACGCTTGTGCCTGCGATTGGAACTGGAAATATTCGCCGGTTCTAAAAGGTTTCTTTGTAACAACGCGTAACACATCGCCGATCTGCGGCGGTCTCTGTTTGTTCTCCGCAATTGTTGTATCTTTAACAAGAGTTATGGACCAGCCCACGCGGAGATTTGAAAAACTAGTAGCTTTCTTTCCAACGGAATCTCCGAACGCAAGAAAAACCGCATCGTTATCGTTAAAAATTCCGTCCTTGTTTTCATCGCGGAAAATAAATTGCGCGTGATCGATCCCGTCGGTTATATCTTTGATTACAATGTTGGAAGGATTAGGACTGCTGAACGAAGTTGCGGGAAATCCTTGATCTCCATCGGAAGGGTTGACAAGCGTTATATCAAAATCTCCGGGATAGTTTATTCGCTTCGAAGTGTAAGCGCCTGCATAGCGGGAATCGAACCCGATCTTTACAATGTAATTGCTGTTGCCGATTATCCAACGCGATTTATCCTGATCAACGACAACAGAAGTATCGTTGGTCAGGTCGATCGAAAAACCGTGTTTAACCGAGGTCTGAGCTTCATTTCCCAAAATAGGAGTAAACTTAAATAATGTGTCGTTCGCCGTGTAATCTATTACACTGTATGAAGGATGTGAATCCGTGTGGAAAACGGTTTTGTCTTTGAACTCGATTCTATACGTATGAGATTTTTTTATCGAGTCCGGATCCAGGACTTGAATAGAAACAGTTCCCGTTCCCGGCCCGCTTGCAGTAAAGTTTTTTATTTCCGGTGCTATATAACCCGCAGCCGGCGCACGAGGAACAACCATTGCAGTATTAACATCCGTTTTAACTTTTCCGTTAATATCTACTTTAATAATACTCGTGCACTCTGAAGGCGGAATTCCTTCGAACGTTCCGGTGACGTTGCTGGTAGTATATCCCTGATCGTAAGATACAACAGCGTAGTAATAAGTTTGCCCGTTCTCAACAGTTGTATCGACAAATGAATGCTTGAGCCCGGTATCATTGCCCAAATAAAACAACGCGCCGTTAACGTCGATGGGATGAAGACCTTTTACCCCGTCAATCTTATCAAACTGGGCAATCGGTTTTCGGAAAGTCGCTTTGCCGTAAGCGTCGGTAATAACCTGGTCTTCCAAAAAATTTGCTTCGGTGGATCTGTAAACCCTGTATCCTTCAAAATTATATCTC
>JAKAHQ010000243.1 GCA_021814855.1 Bacteroidota bacterium
TTACATCTATTAATAAATTATCGATAAGCGTCTTAGTCTGCATCGAATAATTTTTTACCAAGATTAATTCTCTTCCGTTAAAATGTTCTTTTTAACGTAACGAGCATTTTGACTTTTAACTAGGAATATAATGAGAAGAAAATTTTACTTTTTTATCTATGGCAGAAGATTTCTAATAGTGTATGGCAGCTAGATAATTTGCTGCATAATAAAAATACATTTCAGGAAAACGTTTCATTAAATTTAGAGGCACCCCACAACTCAATTTTATCTTTTCATATACAAAGAATTTTGACTTCCAAGGCACCTCCCCGTTAAGAAATTAACTTACCGGCGGTGCCGCGGGTTCTTCTTTCTTTTGTGTTCTTTCATTCGGTAATAAATATTGATCGTACTTTGCGCGGTCGTTTGCAAAAATTATTTTTCCCGCCTTGCTTACCTGCTGTAATATTTCATAGCATTTGTTTAGAGTGGCGATTCTTTCCTGCGTAACAGACGGTCTTTTTTTCTTCGCCATTTCCTGGGCATTATCCGCCGCGGCTAATTTTTCTTTAAGCGCCGCTATGCCGTCTATTTTTGCCTGCGTAAATCCGGCTTCGATTAATTTTACGCTGTGCGTAACAGCTGCGGCATGTAGTGTATTTAGTAACTGAATCATCTTCGTTTCCGAATTGCGCGCTTCGTCGTAATCGTTATATCAAGTTGTTTTTCAATGAGCTATTAAGACCTATGTTGGTTTTAATATTGTCCCGCCAAAAAGATGGCGGGTAAACTCCGAAACATTTGACCTGTCCGCCAAAGTTGTTTTACGAACGCTGGTGGAAAGCAAATCGTAGTTATAGTTTTTTAATTGCCATTATTGTTAAATCGTCTCTACGCGCGGCGCCCGCGGCAAAATCATTTACGTCTTTCAATAAATTATTTACAAGCTCTTTAGGTTCAAGCAAATAATTTTTCCCAAGGTTTTCTGTAAGTCTTTGCATGCCGTATTCTTCTTCATTGAAAAAGGTTTCCGTAAGTCCGTCCGAGTAAAGAAGCAGTGTATCGCCCTTTTCCAATACAAAACTGTTTACGGAATATTCGGTGTTACAAAACAGACCTACTGGCACACCCGTAGCATTAATTTTTTGAATAGCTCCATTCTTAACAAGGAGCGGCGGCAGATGACCGGCGTTGCATATTTCAAGTTCTCCGTTACTCGCGGCCTTAATACACAGCAGCGTGGCGTAATGTGAAGAAATTGTACTTTCGCACATCAAGCTGCTCGCGTGCTCAACAAGTTCGGCAACGCTTAAACGTAATGGAATCATACTATGAAACATGGCGTGCAGGTGCGACATTAGCATTGAAGCCGCTATGCCTTTACCGGAAACATCACCTAAAATGAAAAACATTTCGGGCAGTGAATCTCCGGCTTCGATAATATCGCAGTAGTCCCCGCTCACGGCGCCGGCGGGTTCATAATAATACGAAACTTCCCAGCCGTTAGCCCTTATATTATTTTTTGGCAGCATACCGGTTTGTATTCTTCGAGCAAGATCAAGATCGGCCTCAAGATATTTACGCTGTCTCGTATCAAGGTCGTCGAGGCAGACTGTTATAAGCGGGTTAACCATCAGCCGGTCTTCTTCAATTTCACCTTTACATATCATGCAAATTCCGTAAGAACCGTCTTCTATTCGTTCCAATGCAGCATCGACTTCCTTAAGCAAGTTTGCATAACTAACTGCCGCGGCCGGATTGGAAACCGCCTGATTTAACCTCTGGCGGCGGTCAGCCAACTGAACACGGATTCTTTCCAGGTTCTCTTGTTCCATCTTAACCTCAATTAAAATCACCGGTGAGAATTTATATAATTTTCAATTCAAAGTTAATGCAGTAAACAATGATTTACATGTTTATAAAAAAAACTCCATCATACCGGTTTTATTATTTTAGAACGGGAAGCATTACAAGAGGCGAAGTAAAAGCACAACTCGTTTACATCGTAATAAAAATTACCGTACGGCTGCTTTGCAAATTAAAAAACCGTATGTTATTTTTCATTGAGACAAGGGAGACTAAATGTTTGCCGAATCAATCATTGGATATCCCGAAACTGTTAGGAAAAAAATTCCGCTTCGCGAAAATCTCCGCACTTATCCTAAACCTGGAAGGATCCAATTATCTATACTTTCTTTAATACGGTATTTCAATTCTAAGCATAAAGAATTTTCCTACCGAAATAAAATTAACGGCAAAAAGCATTTGATGGTTGATCACGGGAGAAAAATCCTAATCCGATTTTCAATTGTATTAATGTTTTTCAATCTTTTAATTTATGCGCAGAATAAAAATATAATTGTAAAGAATCTATCTATACCGGAAGGTCTTTCTCAATCGAACATAAGATGCATTTTGAAAGATAGATTCGGATTTATCTGGCTTGGAACGCAGGACGGATTAAACAGGTATGACGGCTATGAGTTTGTAGTTTACAAATATAATCCTGCCGATGAAAATTCTATTGGCGATAATCTAGTTTCCTGTATGATTGAGGACCGAGAAGGAAATTTATGGCTCGGAACTCTCAACGGTATTACAAAATTCAACCCGGTAAAAAATTTGTTCACAAGGTTCAACACCGAACTTAAAAACGGCAATACTTTAAAGAGCAGTTCCGTCATTTCTCTCTACGAGGATAAGGAAGGGATAATCTGGGCCGGTACTTATCTTGGCGGCTTGAGCAAGTACGATAAGAAGGGAAACAAATTCATAACATATTATAACATTCCCGGCAATGAAAATTCATTAAGCAACAACAGCGTAACGGCAATTAGCGAAGACAACAACGGCAATATATGGCTTGGGACATTTGGAGGCGGGCTGGATAAATTCAACAAGGCCTCAAAAACTTTTTCCCATTTCAGAACGTCCGGTAAAACGGGATACACGCTAAACTCAAATTATATTTCGGCACTCGTTGCCAACGGCCAAAATCTTTATATCGGAACTTCAAACGGTTTAAATGTGCTCAATCTTTTAAGTAATAAGATTGCGTCTTTCAGTCACGGCATGAATAGCGTTAAAGGACTAAGCAGCAATAAAATTTTATCGCTGTTCGTTGCCGAATCCAACAACCTTTTGATAGGGACGGAAGATAATGGGCTCGATTGTTTCAACATGTACAATAAGACATTCTCCCGCGAAATATGGAATACTATTAATCAAAACGAATTGCTCGCTAAGAATATTACATCGGCCTTTTCGGATAACAACGGGATTATATGGCTCGGCACGCGTACCGGCGGATTATACAAGGTTTTAATAAGCCCAAAGAATTTTGAAAACTTTGTTCATAATCCGCGCGATAATAATTCAATTACCAACAGCAGCGTCCGATGTATTTTCCAAGATAAACTTAAAAATGTTTGGATTGGATCCGACAACGGTTTGACAAAAATAAATTCCAAGACAAAAATATTCTCGCGATATTTTCATGAAACGACAAATCCGAATTCTTTAACCAATAATACCGTCTGGTGCATGGCCGAGGATATGAACGGTTTTATCTGGATCGGAACTCAGGACGGTTTAAATAAATTCGATCCGTCAATAAATTCCTTTAAAAGATTTACTTACAACCCTTCGGTAAGAAACGGCATCCCGTTCAACGTAATCAGATATATTTACATAGACAAAGCCGGAATATTATGGCTCGGGACTTTCGGGTACGGGCTTATAAAATTCGACCCGTCCAAAAATATTTTTACAACATACTCCAACTCGCTCGATGACCCGACATCAATTGGAGACAATGTGATATTCCAGATTACAGACGACAGGACCGGCAATCTTTGGGTTTGCACTTCGAGAGGTTTGAATAAATTCGACCGCCGAACGGAAAAATTTACGCGGCTCGTAAATGACTCGAACCGGGATGAGAGCATAGGAGCCAATGCAATTTATTCAATACTCGAAGATTCCGCCGGCAATTTTTGGCTTGGTACGCACGGCAGCGGATTGATCAAAATAGACTGCAACGGGAAAAAAATTAGAAGCTACACCGAAGCAGACGGTTTGCCGAACAATGTTGTTTACGGAGTTGTTAACGATGAAAACGGAAATTTATGGATGAGCACAAACAAAGGCATTTCTAATTTCCTCGTTAACAGATCGG
>JAKAHQ010000244.1 GCA_021814855.1 Bacteroidota bacterium
ATCCGGTGAGAGTATTTCGGTTTCCGCTTTCCCGGAATTCGAAGAGAAGACTATCGACGAAACTTCCGAGAAAGAAATTTCCTTTGTGCAGGATGTAGTAACAGCAATACGAAACATTCGCGGCGAAATGAATCTGCCCCCGTCCAAATCGATTAATGTGTTTTTGAAGAGCGCGGCGGTAACGCAGGAACAGGAAAGCTACATTAAATCGCTTGTCAAGATTGACGAACTGAAAGTCGATGCCCAGCTTTCTAAACCAAAGGCAAGCGCTTCTGCCGTTGTTAAGGGCTGCGATATATTTATTCCGCTTGAAGGATTGATTAATATTAATATCGAACGCGCGAGGATAGAAAAGGAAATTACCCGCCTCTCGTCTTCGCTCGAGGCGGTTAGGAAAAAACTTTCCAATGAAGGATTTGTTGCAAAAGCGCCCGCGGACGTAATTGAACGCGAAAGGACTAAAATGACTGATTGGGAAAAAGCCGTAGAGAAACTAAAAACGATCTTGGCGGATTTGAATTAATCCGGGCGTTTCTCTCAGTCGAGGCAATTCTATCTTCGTCATCCTTTAAATAGTTTCGGCATTTAATTAATACATCGGCAAATTGTAAGTCTGGAGGTATCGGTAATAGACAGAGATTTTTAAGGTGTACCTCTCGCGGTTGTTTTCAATCATCTCAATAAAAATTTGCTTAATAATTTGAGCCCTCTGGAATTTTAAATATTTCCGTCTTTTTATTTGTTCTTCAAAGATTTATATTATGAACGAATGTTCATTAAGCTTTGTAAGATGAAGTCGCAAAATACAAAATACAATATCTTGTTAGTCGCACTCGATTTTTTTTCCAAACATGGTTATTCGGGTGCATCAATA
Source organism: Bacteroidota bacterium (assembly GCA_021814855.1). The sequence continues at coordinate 875 of JAKAHQ010000244.1, forward strand.
CGGCAAATTGCCCGCGAGGTAGGTATTCGTGAAAGCGCGGTTTACAACCATTACAAATCCAAGGAAGAGATTTTTAACGCCATACTATCGGAATTCGGATCGAGTACGGTTGGTAAAAATGTTTTAAGCGACGACTTGCTTGAGGATTTAAATGAGCCGGAGAAATTTCTTAGGAATTTTGCAGGAAGGTTAATTGATTTTTGGGATAGGCCGGAGGAGCGAAAATTCATTAGGGTATTGCTCATGGAACAATTTACTCTTGTTGGTCAAAAAGAATTATCTATTTCGGGATACTTGAATGAACTGAGAAGCATTTGTAAATTAATCTTCAAAGAAATGATAAAAAACAATATTATTAAAAATTTTGATCCGTCTGCTCTTGCCGATGAATTCGTAGGATTATTATTTTTGATACGCGCAGAACAAATGTCGAGTGAAAAAACAGATAACATTAGGTCAGTACGAGAATTAACTGATAAACATGTAAATTTTTTCTGGCAGTCAGTAAAAATATAAATATAAAATATTTGTTCTGTTAAAACGTAAAATTTATTTAAATTGATACCGGATTGCACTCAGTTTGTTTGCATTCCGCCAAAACAAATCGAGGTGTAAAATGCTGCTTTCAACCGAACCGGCCAGAGCCGAAATAATCGAGGCTCATAAGAAGGTAAAGAAATTTGTTCACTATACGCCGACGTTTTCATCAAAGACATTAAACGCAATTCTTGGTTGCAAAATATTTTTCAAGTGCGAAAATTTTCAGAAGACAGGCTCGTTCAAATTCCGCGGAGCTATCAATGCTCTTCTTTCAATTTCCAAATACGAATGGAAAAAGGGCGTTGCTACACATTCCTCCGGTAATCACGGCGCTGCCCTCGCATTAGCAGCCAGGACAAAAAGGATTCCTGCTTACATTGTTATGCCGCGAACAATTTCTCCAATTAAAAAGATTGCGGTCGAAGCTTACGGAGGAAAAATAATTTATTGCGAACCGACCCTTGCTTCACGCGAAGAAACGCTTGCAAAAGTTGTTGCAGAGCGGGGCGCTACATTTGTTCATCCTTATGATAACTATTCGGTAATTGCAGGCCAAGCCACCTGCGCTAAAGAAATCTTCGAAGAAATTCAAGGATTAGATTTTGTTCTTGCGCCTGTTGGAGGAGGCGGTCTTTTAAGCGGTACGGCGTTAAGTAAAAAATTCTTTGCGCCTGATGTTAAAATTATTGGAACCGAACCTAAAGGCGCCGACGACGCAAGCCGGTCCTTCCGCGATGGAACCATACATCCCTCTATAGATCCCCACACTATATGCGACGGGCTTCTTGCGCAGCTTAGCGAAAAAACTTTCGATATCATCAGAAAAAATGTAGACGATATTATACCGGCAAGCGAAGAATCGATTATAAGCGCGATGAGAATGATTTGGGAGCGGTTGAAAATTATTGTTGAACCGTCCGCCGCGGTGCCGTTGGCGGTTGTTCTTGAAAACAGAAAAAAATTCATCAACAAGAAATTGGCTATTATAATTACTGGCGGCAATGTAGATTTAACAAAACTTCCGTGGCAGTAAAAAATTTTCAGCATGTAAAGAGATTCAAAAAAAGCCGGCTCTTAAAAATTTAGAAGTCGGCTTTTTTTATATAAAGAAATTTTCTTTACCTATTCGGTGTAATGTTTAATCACCTTCGTCAAATGATCTTCGCACACCTTGCAGAACGGTTTGACTCCCTTGGAAAACATTATGCAATCCAGCATGGGTCTGTACATTCCTTTTGCCGAATATCCTGCGCCTTCGAACGCGCCCACCTTACCCCAAAATTTACTTGCCATTAAATATTTATCTACTTCAGTGCTGTGAGCTTTATCTTTTTTATCATATTCGTTCTGTGCTGCATCAATTTCTTTTTGAGGGGCTTTGTTGCGCTTTAGTTCTGCGATGTGCGAGTTCATCTCTCTTCTCTCTTTCTGCCAGGCATAATCCATCTTGTCAAAATTTTCCTTTTCCCATGGAGTCGGTATTTCTATTCCCGGCGTGATCAAATCTTTCCATTTCAAATTGTTTTTATCAAGCAAGCGCGTAATATTCGGTTCAACCGGTTCTTGATCTTTAGGATAGAAATCGTTGTAGGCAACATCGGAGGTATAATACTCGTCGGCTAATCCGCCGAAGGAATGCCCAAACTCGTGAAGAAAGATGTAATTGCTGAATTGGTTATCCGCAACGAAGGTGCAATAGAAATTATAAATTCCGCCGCCGCCGTAACGTGCGCTGTTGCACATAATATAAATAGCATCGTAAGGAACCTGCGCGGCCAGATCGTGGACGGCTTTATTGTTTTCGGTTAGAATATATCTTTCTGAACCGAGAGAATAAAACCTTGCGCCGAGTACATTTCCCTTGTAAATATTTGCGCCCGGCTCGTCGATGCCGCTTTGTTCCGAAGCCTTGAACACACCGTAGATATTGAATTTATTTTTGATCGATTTATACGGCTCCTGGCTAAGAAAAACATTTGTGAAGCGTTTCAAATCTTTCTCGAATTTCTTTTGATCTTTCGCTGAGTAGCCGTCACTCAGAATCACTACGTCAACCTTTGTGTGCGGATCGCCACTATAATGACTTTTATAAACTTTCGCAGCTTTATCCTTAAGGTCGTTTTTTATAATGTAAAGATCGGAAGGATCGATCTCGGTGGAATAAACTTCGTTTAACTTATTTTGCTTATCACGTTTTTCGAGCACGAATTTAATTTTGTTTTTGGGAAAAGGAATTATAGCGCTCTCCTGGTAGGTGCGTTTTATTCCTTTGGAAGCTTCGTCGCTGGTTTGATATTCCTTGAAGTAGCTGTCGAAACCGCGCGAGAATATTAACTTGCCCGAAGCGGTATCGTAAATTTTGTAATAGTAGGCGCCGTTGTTAAAATTGTCTATAAGATTATTTACACTGCCCGCCCATATTCCATATTGATAAACTTGATCGAGGGTTACCATTTCGCTTGAGGCATCGCCGGTATGATAGTAATCGATGCGCATTGTTTTGTCGACAAAGTAATCGCTGAATTTAATCGATTGTGCATTCATGAGAGTTGCCGTTAAAAATAAGATTAAAATTTTTGCGAGTTTCATAGTTATCCTGTTTTATTTCTTTGTGTAAAGTTAATAGAAATTAACTCTTGGAAAAACAATTTTGAAAACTTAACGCCGGTTGAAACTTGTCCTACGGTTTGGTATTGGGCCTTTCTTT
>JAKAHQ010000245.1 GCA_021814855.1 Bacteroidota bacterium
CAGCCGGTGATCCGCCGGGCATAATTGAAGGACCTTTTAACGCGCCTTCTTCTCCGCCGGAAACGCCCGTACCTATATAAAGCAATCCCTTGCTTTCAAGATATTGAGTTCGGCGTGTTGTATCCGGAAAATGCGAGTTGCCGCCGTCAATTATTATATCGCCTTTTTCAAGATGCGGAATCAACAGCTCGATAAAATCGTCAACCGGTTTTCCGGCTTTAACCATCACCATAACCTTGCGCGGTGTTTTCAGATTTGCAATCAAATCTTCAATTGAATGAGCGCCGATAAATTTTTTTCCTTTACCGCGACCGTTTATAAAATTATCAACTTTCTCTACCGTTCTGTTATATACAGCAACTGTGAATCCGTGACTTTCCATGTTCAGTACAAGATTTTCACCCATAACGGCTAAACCAATTAAGCCGATGTCAGCCTTACTCATTTCTTATTTACTCCTTTATTCTTAGTTATTGAATCTTTGCTTATAAGCCCATAAACCGAGTGCAGGGTTGCTTATATAAAATATTTCTTCGCCATCCGGCATTGTATTGAATCCGTCTTTCAATTTTTCGGGATTGTATTTCTTTATCATCCGGTCAAGCTCGGCGTAATTGAAATTTACGCTTTCAATTTCTTTTTGCGTAAGATAACCGGGGCAGTATGTAATTTTAAATCTGTTTTCCGAAGAGCCGTGAATTAAATGTGCGGCAGCGCTTAAATTATTTTTAAGATCGTCGTTCTCGTCGACAAATTTCAATACTTCCGGAGTTGTAACATAACCGTACTTCCGAATCAACGTGTCGATTGTTTTATCTTCGCCAAACTCTTTTAATGCGGGAGCCAAAACAATCAGTTCGCCGCCATCGTCAATTGCCATTCTTGTACGATAAATACTTTTGTTGCCAAGCCATGTACTTTTAAATTCGGTCGGATCGAGATACACGACAACTTTCTTCAAGGGTTCATCGAGCATTTCAAAATTAACTTTGAGAGAAAGTTCGGAAGCTAATTTAAAAGTCTCAAAATCATCGCCAATATACAAACCTCGAACGCCCAACTTACCCTCGGAATTTTTTCCTACAACCGTTAATATGTAAACAATCGGAAGATGATTGGCAAAATTATCCGAGGCATAATTTAAAACTTTTCTCACCGGAGTATCCGCCCGGCCCATCATTTTTTCCATTCCATATACGGCGCCTAGAAAATGGCTTTTGTTAATTCCTTCTTTGCCGCCTGTTCCTACAAAAATGTTTTTGTTGTAGTTGGCCATTCCAACAACTTCGTGGGGCACTACCTGACCTATCGAGAGTATCAGATCGTGACCGCCTTCAACAAGAAGTTTGTTCACCTGCGCCGGCCATTTGTAATTTACTTTTCCTTCGGATACTTCATTCACAAATTCCGAAGGAACTTCGCCGAGCGTTGCCAAATCGTTTCGCCAGTTGTGTACTCTGAACAAACTTTGCGGCACACCGGCATACATGTTGGCAATTTCCGCTTCGGTCATTGCGACATGCGTTCCCAGCGCAGGCATAACATCCGTCAGCGATTCTTTATAATAGTCATAAACAAATTTCGTCAAGATTCCCGCATGAGAATGGTAGCGGGTGAGGTCCGGCGGAAGCGCTAAAACTTTTTTTCTAATTCCGAGTTTGGCCAGCGAGGAATAAATCGCCTCCCGCATTTCATCCTGGCTTAAAAATATATTTTCGTTACCAAAAGCGTAATATTGCATTTAGGTCTCTAATCACCAATTTGGATTTTCCGGCAAATATTTATGAAACTCTTCAATCAAAGAATTTTCATATTCGCCTTTGAATGTTCCGTTAAAAAATTTATCCAATGCTTCTTTGTAAAATTTTTCCCACGATGCTTCTTCGTGTCCCGGGTTAACGGGGAAGAATAAAACGTCGTTTGATTTGGCGGCGTCAAGATCGCCGGGCGCGTCGCCAATCATTAAGATTTTATCGTCGTCGTATTTTCCTTTAGCCGCATACTTCAAATGCTCGGCTTTAGTTCCATATTCCTGGCCCGCAATCACTCGAACGTAACTGTCAATATTATGTTCTTTCCATTCGCGAACCAGCGCTTCAAGCGGAGTTTGAGATACAACAATCGCATCCGCCTTATCAATCATCTTCATCAAAGATTCTTTGAAGAATGGAAACGGTGGAATATCGTGCACCATTTCTTCAATCGACTTATTCACTTCCTTTGACCAGGACAAAATATTATTGATAACCGGATCATTAACTTCGGCCGCAAACTTTTCCAAAGCAGGATTGCCTAGCTTGGTTTCTTTTTTCATCCACTTAACCAAGAGCGAAAAATCTGGCAGTTCCGCTTTTCTTGTTTTAACTTCCTTTCTATCTCTGAGAAGATCAACGGCACGAACCAGCGCTTTGAATCTATTTGCACCGCGGAATTTGGAATATAAATTTACAAAATCCCAGCTTTCTCTTGCATACTTCGAAATTTTCTGAAGACTAAAATGCTTTATGTACTGAGGACAGAAGCATTCTTTATGTTTAATCTCCATCGTATCGAAAACACAGCCGTCGGAATCAATTCCAATAAAAAATTCTTTCTCCGGTTTGAGTTCATCCAAAACTTTATGCGGCATATCTGCAAAAATCTTTATCAGCGTTGAATTCTTGCCGAGCCGCCTTTAGCAAACGCACGGACTTCATCGACCGACGCCATAGTTGTATCACCGGGATAAGTCGTTAACAACGCGCCATGTGCCCAACCGAGTTTAACCGCTTCTTCGGGAGTCTCGTTGTTCAGCAAGCCGTAAAAGAAGCCGGACGCAAAACCATCGCCGCCGCCAACACGATCGTGAACGTTCAACTCGCAGGTTGGAGCGGAATAAGTTTTACCGTTAATCCATGCAACTGCGCTCCAGCTATGACGATTTGTTGAATGTACTTCCCGCAAAGTTGTGGCCACAATTTTAACTTGCGGATATTTTTTAGTTACGCCGTCAATCATTCCGAAGAAAACGGAAGGATCCAATTTCGATTTGGCCGCTACTTCCGGTCCGGGAATGCCTAGACCTTTCTGTAAATCTTCCTCGTTGCCAACGAGCACGTCAACGTGCTTAACAATTTTATCGATCACCTCGGCGGCTTTCTTTTCTCCGCCCCATATATTCCACAGCTTAGCGCGGAAATTCAGATCGAAACTTGTTACAGCGCCGGAAATTTTTGCAGCTTTCATCGCTTCAATAATTACTTCGCCAGTAGTTTCGGAAAGCGACGCGAAAATTCCTCCGCTGTGAAACCATCTAACGCCGCCGGCAAAAATTTCTTTCCAGTTAAAATCGCCGGGCTTCAATTGTGCCGCGGCTTCATTGCATCTATTATAGAATACGACCGGCGCGCGAGAGCCGAAACCTTGATCGCTGTAAACGGTAGCCATGTTAGGACCGTTAACGCCGTTGTGTTTAAATTCTTTGTAGAATGGTTTTACTCCCATTGCTCTTACACGTTCCGCAATTAAATCTCCGATAGGATAATTTACAATCGCGGTAGCAACACCGGTATTAAGCCGGAAACAATCGGACAGATTTGCAGCGCAGTTAAATTCTCCACCGCTTACATGTATTTTGCATTCGGTTGCCTTTCTAAAAGGGATAATTCCCGGATCCAAACGATGAACCAAAGCGCCGAGTGAAAGAAAATCCAGCGCACCTTCAGATTTAATATTTAAACCGCTATCCATAATTCTTTGATTCCTTGTATATAATATTATTAATCGAGAATGAAAAATTAAACGCCGCTGTAGGCGCTGAACCCGCCGTCGACGGGAATTACGACTCCGGTAACAAACTTAGACGCGTCGGAAATAAGGTAATACAAGGTGCCGAGCAAATCTTCCGGCTCGCCGAATTTTCCCATTGGTGTATTGTTCAAAATTTTCTGTCCGCGCGGTTTTAAATCACCAGTGGCTTCATCAATAAGTAGAAATCTGTTTTGATTTGTTAAGAAGAAACCGGGCGCAATTGCATTAACCCGTATATTCACTTTGGCAAAGTGAACGGCAAGCCATTGTGTCAAGTTATTAACGGAAGATTTGGCCCATGATCTGG
>JAKAHQ010000246.1 GCA_021814855.1 Bacteroidota bacterium
TTGTTAGAGGGAGAAAAGGTCATTACCGGGAATTGTTCCAGGAGATTCTTGCCGACGGATTTGTGAGAGTTAGAATCGACGGAGAAGTTACCGAATTAACCGAGCCGCTTAAAGTTGATCGTTACAAAACCCATGATATTGAAATTATTGTCGACAGGATTAAGGTTAATAAAAAATCGGAACACCGGCTTACCGAATCGATAGAAGTGGCACTTAATTACGGAAACGGAAATGTAATTATAAACGACGGCAGCGAGGATTTTGTTTACAGCCGTAATCTTGCGTGCGTTCATTGCGGAATTGGTTTTCCGGAACTGGCTCCAAATTCTTTTTCATTCAATTCGCCTTACGGTTCATGCCCGGACTGCGACGGCCTCGGCGAGAAGAAAGAACTAGATTTCAACTTAATTATTCCTGATTGGGATAAGACAATTAACGAAGAGGGAATAGCCGCTATAGGCAAACCCAGAAGCGTTTGGTTTTTTAATCAATTAGATGTTATAGCTCAAAAATTCGGATTCGATTACGATACACCGCTTAAAAAACTTTCTAAGGAACAAATAGAAATAATAATGAACGGGACAAAAGAAAAGATCCCGTTCACGTATACTTACGGCGGCGGAAAAACCGTGACATACAATCATAAATTTAACGGCGTGGTAAATTATATTAAGCATTACTACGAAAATACTTCTTCAAACAAAATACGCGAGTGGGCGGAATCTTATATGAACACAGCCCGCTGTTCAACTTGCAACGGCGGAAGATTGAAAAAAGAATCGCTCTCCGTAACCATTAATGGTCTTAACATTGCCGCCTCGTCCGCTTTCTCAATTGAAAAAGCGAAAAAATTTTTTATCACTTTGAAATTAAGCGCACGGGATGAAATAATTGCGAAGCAGATTCTTAAAGAAATTAATTCACGCCTGGAATTTTTATTGAATGTTGGTCTTGATTATTTAACTATCGACAGATCGGCAAGAACTTTATCCGGTGGCGAATCCCAGAGAATAAGATTGGCAACTCAAATCGGTTCACAGCTTGCCGGTGTTCTTTACGTCCTAGACGAGCCAAGCATAGGTCTTCACCAGGCCGATAATGTTAAACTTATTAATTCGCTTAAAGACCTGCGTGATTTAGGCAACACGGTTATTGTTGTCGAACATGACAGGGAAACCATAGAGAGTTCCGATTTCATAATAGATCTTGGTCCGCGCGCTGGCGAACACGGAGGTGAACTTTGTATCCTGGGTGAAACCGAGACAATTGTTAATAAAAAAACCGGGAAGGAATCTCTTACCATAGATTATCTTACCGACAAGCGGAAAATTGATTTGCCTAAAGTTCGAAGAAGCGGGAGCGATAAAAATATTAAGATACTCGGCGCCTCAGGCAATAATTTGAAGAATGTAGATTTGACGATTCCGCTTGGATGCTTCACGGCGGTTACGGGGGTAAGCGGTTCCGGTAAATCTTCCCTGATAAACGAAACGCTTGTAAAAATTTTAATGAAGAAAATTTACGGTTCCAAAGTAGTTCCTCTTCCTTACGATAAAATTGAAGGACTCGAAAATATAGACAAAGTAATTGAAATAGATCAATCGCCGATTGGAAGAACTCCGCGTTCAAATCCCGCTACTTACACTGGATTGTTTACTCACATACGCGATCTTTTCGCTCAATTACCGGAATCAAAAATGCGCGGGTACGCGCCGGGAAGATTTAGCTTTAACGTTTCCGGCGGACGATGCGACGAGTGCGAAGGAGACGGGCTTAAAAAAATTGAAATGAATTTTCTGCCGGATGTATATGTACTTTGCGAAGTATGCAGCGGAAAAAGATACAACCGCGAAACTCTTGAGATATTATATAAAACCAAATCGATATCCGACGTGCTTGAAATGCGTGTTGAGGATGCGGTCGATTTCTTTGAGGACCTTCCTGCGCTCCGAAGAAAAATTAAAGCCCTCAACGATGTTGGTCTTGGTTATATTAAACTAGGGCAGCAGGCTACAACCTTAAGCGGCGGAGAAGCTCAGCGCGTAAAACTTGCTACAGAGCTAAGCAAGGTCGGAACAGGCAAAACAATTTATATTCTTGATGAACCCACAACTGGCTTGCACTTTGAAGATGTAAATATTTTATTGAGAGTGCTGAATCAACTTGTAGATAAAGGCAACACGGTAATTGTGGTAGAGCATAACCTAGATGTAGTTAAAGTCGCAGATTATGTTGTGGACCTTGGGCCGGGCGGCGGCGAACATGGAGGAAGAATAATAGCCAGCGGAACGCCCGAGCACATTGCGGGAATAAAAGAAAGCATAACCGGGGAATTTTTGAAGAAAGAGTTGAAAAGAAAATAAATTTTTACGGAAATTGATCCCGCATTTTAAAAGTAAAAGAGAATAAAATGAAAACAAGCGTAAACGAATTTAGAGCGTACAGAACCGAGATGAACGAAAGAATTTTAAACTCGGGCTTTAGGGACTTCAATAAATTTTTTGCACTCGATAACAAAGCTTATATAGACGGCGCTTTGAACGCGAAGACAAAAGAACTGATGGGATTAGCCGTTTCGATGGCGCTGCGATGCAACGACTGCATCCTCTATCATGTAGACCGTTCAATTCATGAGGGCGCTACCGAGCAGGAACTCTACGAAACTTTTAATGTAGCGTTAATTGTCGGCGGATCAATTGTAATTCCGCATCTGCGTTATGCGGTTGAAAAAATGGACGAAATATTTGCTGAGAAAAATAAAAATGAAGCGTAAACTTTTACTTGCCCACAAAATTGTAACCGTTAATGAAAGGAATGAAGTACTTCATGATTACGCCGTAATCATCGATCATGGAAGGATTGAAAAATTAGTACCCAGAAAGAATATCGACATAGATACTTTTGACGGGAAAGTTTTGGATTATTCCAATTTCACTTTGATCCCGGGATTTGTCCAGACCCATGTTCATCTTTGCCAATCTTTATTTAGAGGTCACGCAGATGAAATGGAACTACTCGATTGGCTGCAGTCGAGAATTTTTTCTTATGAGAATGCACATTCGGAAAATTCGTTACGCGCTTCAGTAAAACTCGGTCTTCACGATCTTCTCACGGGCGGTACTACAACCATACTTGATATGGGAACCCTGCGCAACCAAGAAATCATTTTTGAAGAACTCCTCAACAGCGGCATCCGCGCATTTGCCGGAAATTGTATGATGGATACAAACGAGCTTTATCCGGCGTTTAAGGAATCTGCGGATTGGAATTTAAAAACAACTTACGACCTTGCTAAATCGTATCACAATTCCGGTAACGGAAAAGTTAAATACGGTTTTGCGCCAAGGTTTGTTTTATCGTGTTCCGAAAAACTTCTTACGGAAACAAAAGCCATGATGATGGATTTTAACGGCTCTCTTTTCCATACGCATTCTTCTGAAAATAAAAAGGAAGTTGAAGCTGTTCGAAAAATAACGGGCAAAGAAAATATTGAATACTTCGATTCAATCGGCGTACTCGATTCAAATACTGTACTCGCTCATTGTATCCACCTTAACGATACTGAAATTCAGACTCTTAGAAATAAAAATGTGAGAGTCGCTCATTGCTCGTCCTCCAACCTTAAGTTGGGATCGGGAATTGCGGATGTTCCCCGTCTAATGAAAGAAAACATTTCTGTTTCGCTTGGAGCGGACGGCGCGCCGTGCAACAATTCTTTAAGCGCTTTTACGGAAATGCGTCACGCTGCTCTGGTACAAAAACCGGTTCACGGTCCAACGGCTATGGATGCCCTTACCGTATTCCGTTTAGCTACTATTGAGGGCGCAAAAGCGCTTCATATGGAAAATGAAATAGGAAGCATCGAACCGGGCAAGTGTGCGGATTTTGTTTTGCTCGATTTGGAGAAGCCCGATCAGCCGTTACAGATTACAGATGATCAAATTTATTCTAGCATTGTTTACTCGGCGTCGAAGGAGAACGTTGTTTCAGTAATTATAGGCGGCGAAAAAATAGTTGAACAGCAAAAATGTTTGCTTTATGATGAAGCGGAAATTCTTTCTGAAGGCAAAAAAGAATTGACGGAA
>JAKAHQ010000247.1 GCA_021814855.1 Bacteroidota bacterium
CAAATTCGAAATTTTATTTTAACTACGGTCACTTTAGATCTAACCCGCCGTATTACACAATGTACCAGTTAAGATACAGGTATACTAAGAACGGAATTTATAACATGCCGGATCCGAATCTTGAACCTCCCAAAACAATTCAGTATGAGCTGGGTATGGCAATTAATTTTTATGAAAGCATGATGCTTCAAATTTCCGGTTACTATAAAGATGTAACCGGAGAAGCAGGGCCAATAGTTTATATAAATTCCAACGGAAGTCTGAATTACAGGAAACAGACAAACAATCAATACGATGATATACAGGGCTTGGAAATAAGTTTGACCAAGAATGATAATACATGGCTCAACGGCTGGATTAATTTTAATTACATGCTTTCGCGTTCCGGCACACTCGGATTAAACCAGGTGCAGGAAGGCCAGGTAGAATTTTTAGACGACAATTACTACCATCCAAGCAACAGGGTGCTTCCTTTGCCCGCGATTAACGCGAACATTACATTTAAATCTCCGGACGATTGGGGACCGGAAATTCTTGGAGTAAAACCGTTGAGCGGCTGGAATATTTCGTTCTTTGCCAAATATAAAGCGGGAGATTATTTCAACGCTGACGACTGGAATCCGCTCAACCTTAAATATGTCAGCGATCTTTTAGAATGGCCGGATTATTTTATGCTCGATTTGAAAGTATCAAAATCGTTTAACATTGCCGGTTTAAGCGCGTCATTCTTTTTGGACATCAACAACGTTCTTAATTTGAAAGTCAATCAGATGTCTACAGGGTATCCTTTTGCGGGCGGAATCGGAGGTCAGGATTTCAATAACTACATGGCTTCGCTTCATCTTTCAATGTACAACTCGCCGCTTTACGATCAGCTAAGAACTCAATTTCCCGGTTTGTATGTCGCCGGAAACGATAAAGTTGGCGATTTGAAATCCGATTCGAAACCATACATCAATAATCCAGATAATGATTTCTTCCTTTTCGGCCAACCGAGAGATATTTGGTTTGGCGTTCGGGTCGATTTTTAAATTTTTCAGAGTTAAAATAAGAATTAAAAACGGAGATATAAATGAAATTTGATAAACGAAATTGGAAAATGAATCCGCGTCTAAAAGTATTGCTGCCTGTAATTTTGTTCTTGGCGTTAGTACCTGTGCAGACAATGAACGCGCAAAATGTTGCCTACTTTATGCTCGGGCGGTTTTGGACCGGCATGGTCGATCTTGGCACAAGTACTACCTGGACCCCGCCGTTATTTTATCCGAACGACTACGATATTTTATTCAACAGAATGCAAACTACAAACGCGCATACTGGAAGCGGCTTTACAATTGGCACCGCGCGTTTTTTTGATAATTATAAAGTCGGAACAACAGATACAACAGTTCACGAACGCGGCAGTGTTTACGGATTGGTTGGACAGAATTATCCCAAGCCGTTTAATTCTGGAGTAATTAAAACTCCTCTTTCAAGTTACTGCAGATATTCCTATACGGTTGATACCGTAGATACAAAAGTAGTAAACCTGGTTAAGGATACTAAGACAACATACAACGCTCCCGCCTTAAGATTTCCGAACGGTATTACTTGCGATCAAATTGCGGAGGTTACGAATAATTACATCTATGATATTAGCGTTAGAAGACGGGCGATGGGATGGTCTCAAAACTTCAACAACAATTATGTGATCTACGATCTTGAGTTCACAAATTTCGGCACACAAAGTTACGATAGTTTGTACATAATGATGACTGGCAATATGTATAACGTGTTTTTTTCGAATGGAAGCAATCCGCAGCCGTCGAGTCAGAATCAATTCCGCAATACTTTTACATGGCAGCATTATCACGGCGGAAGAGTTGAAGACACAACTAATACATTCATGAATTATCGCGGAATATCCGTGCCTAAAAATTTACGTGTGTATTATGAATACGGTGCGGACGATCCGCAGGTTTCCGGAGATCAAATGGGCGCTCCCGCAGAACCGGCACAGAGAGGAAGACTAACCGGCTACTTGATGGATTTCTATACGATTCTTCATGCATCGGGTCAGCCGTACACAAATGCCGCCGATGATAAAGATGATTTTCTGCAGCCAAGAATTACTTACATGGGAAACGACCAAAAAATTTCTTCGTCGTATCAATCCGGAGATGATCCGTACGGAAGTTCAAATTACTGGGCGATGAGAGGAGATTACATTGCTAAGAATCCTGAAAATAAAATTAAAGGCAATCCATTCCCCGGAACAATTCACGGCTTAAACAGCGACGAAATTGGAACTCCGGATTTTACTAATTACCCAGCCGGTACATACACAAGCAACCAGGCTTTAATGCACTCCGTATTCGGACCTTACAAATTTGAGCCCGGTCAGAAAATACACATTGTTTATGCTTCCGGTGTTGCGGGTATAGATGAAAAGACAGCTAAAGAAGTCGGCAACAAATGGATGAACGGAACATTGACCGATCCGCCGCAAAGTTTAAATATGCCGGATTGGGATCCTAACACAGGTCTGTTCCCGACGGAGTTTGCTTTTCCGGCAGATGCAAAACCGGTTGATAAAATTAAAGATAGATGGATAAGCTTGGGCATCGATTCGGTTTTCTTATCGGCTTACAGGGCAAAGTGGAATTACGATCACAACTATCAAATACCAATTGCTCCTCCTCCGCCGTTGAGTATTTCAACAACAGCATATTCCAACAGAATCGAAGTTGGCTGGAGCGATGCTGCTGCAGAAAAGCTGTCTAACTTTGCCGGCTACAGAATTATGAGAAGAATATCCCGCAGCGATACCGTATTCTATGAAACGGTTTTTGATACAACCGGCGATTACAAAGGCAGCTATCATGTGTTTAAAGATATGGGCATAAGAACTGGCGCGAGCTATTCATATTATGTTCAATCGAAAGCTTTGATAGATCCGTTCGATCAGAAAGCTGATCCTACCACAAGAGGAAAAATAATTTATAGCGGACGGCTTTATGTTCAAGATAATTCCGGCGGAGCTTCTTCAGTTTATCCTCCAATGCCGCCGCAGGATGATTTATCCAAGATCCGTGTAGTGCCCAATCCGTATAACATAGCGGATCCGATAGTAAGCAATTCGGCTGTGTACGGTTCAGAATCGCAAGGACGTTTAATATTTTTTGTGAATCTTCCGCCTCAATGCACAATTAAGATATTTACGGAAAACGGCGACTTGATTAAGACTATCAATCACGTCAGTTTGGCATCGCCCAGCGGCTCGGAGAAATGGACATTGATGACGGAAAGCAACCAGGTGATAAGCAGCGGTATTTACATTGCTGTAATTCAGACTCCGAGCGGCGCTGTTTCTTACCAAAAATTTATTGTCGTTCGATAATTCAAAAGAGGAGAATTTGATGATGAAACATATAAAATTAATTTTGACGGTTTTTATCGGACTGACATTGGCGGCACAAACTTACGGACAGGTTGGTCTAAGCAAGCTGGCGCAGAGCACAATGAATTTTCTGCTTGTCGGAACTTCGCCTAAAGCCAGCGGTATGGGTGAAGCGTTTACTACAGTAGGTACCGGTGCCGAAAGTATGTTTTATAATCCGGCCGGTATTGTAGAAACTCAAAAGACTTTCGACATTACCGTTGATTATACTCAGTGGATTGCGGATATAAAATATCTGAGCAGCGGCGTGGTTTACAATATGGGCAACATGGGAGCCGTTGGCTTAAGTTTTATGACCGTTGACTACGGCACAATCTACGCAACAAGTTTAGATCCGTCACCGTCAAGTGCAAGCGGTTACATTGATAACGGCAAGATGAGCAACATTGGCGCTTACTCAATAGGTTTGAGTTACGCCAAATCTATTAGCGAAAAATTTTCAATTGGCGGTAACGTACGTGTTGTTGGACAAAACTTGGGCTCAAATACTTTTGTTGATGGTTCAACCATAAATAACAACGCACAAAAGTTAGTTTTTGATGCCGGCGTTCTATACAACACTGGTTACAAAGATTTTCGTTTTGGAATGACAATTAGAAATTTTTCATCCAATATTAAACGTGAAGAAATTAATGAGCAGCTCC
>JAKAHQ010000248.1 GCA_021814855.1 Bacteroidota bacterium
TGGTGATTAGTTCTTCTCCGCGCAGTCCCCCCGAAATTTGGTAATCGAGAATAACAACGTCGTACTTTTCCGGATTAAATTGTACCAACTCAAGAGCGGCGCGCCCGTTTGATACGGTGTCCACAATTCTAATCCGGGTATCATAAAAGCTAATTGTATTTTGAACGCGTCTTACATCAAAGTCTTCATCTTCAACAAGCAGAATATTTATTAAATCATTTTTACTCATTAGTTAAAAACCCGTTAATTTTTAATTGTCATTGTAAATATACAGCCGGAACCCGGAAGATTCTCGGCATCTAAAGTCCAGCCGCATTTTTCAACCGCCATCTGGTAAGCGATGTAGCAGCCGTACCCCGAATTTGTTCCCTCGATTCTTTTCGAGGATTCGTTTTCCAAAAATATTCTTTTTATTCCTTTTTCACCGTAATCCAATAATTCATTTTTGATTCCTACGCCGTCATCTGCAATTGTTATGTATGAAAGATTTGTTTCCTTATCGTACTTTGTTCCGAGATTTATTGTAATCGATTTCTTACTGCCGTGATCGATGCTGTTTTGTATCAGCGGCTCCAAAATTTCCCAAACTACAAATTCATTCACTTTAACCGGAGGCAAAGATTCATCAAGGTTAAGTTTGATGTCGAACATTTCATTCTTGCTTGATATCCTGAGAAAGACATGCTGAACAATAAAACTGATAACATCATTTATGTTGGTGTGGAACATTGGATTGATAATGGTATTAATTTCCTGGTCATACCATTTCATATCATAAATTATCCGGGAGATGAAATTTGAATAAGTGATTACTCTCTTTTTCACATCGTTCAGATTCGTTTCCTCAACCTTGCGTACATCTTCCTTGATGAATCCAATAATCTTTTCCGCTTTATGGTGGGTATGATAAATTCTTTTTGTAAATAGGGACTCCTTTTCGAGTCTTATCTGCTTTTTAATGTTTTCTTCGTGCTCGTCAAAGAATTTTTTCTGGGCTTCATTTCTTTCTTTAACGGCCTGCGAAGAGATGTAAAATATTGCCATCAAACCGAGCAGAATAAGAGAAGAATAAATCACCGCAACTTTATCGAAGTTTGAACTTACTTCTCTCGTTAAGAATGAAAAGTCGGGAGTGATTTTCATATACATCACACCGATGTACTCGCCGTCGGGAACGAACGGCACAAGAATATTAAACGTTTTGTTGTTCTCAAGTGTGCTGTAAATGGTTTCGGAATCCTTAATTTTATCTTTTAAGGATAAGTACAGCGCAACACCTTCGGAATGGTCGGTGGATTTTATAGGATAAATTGGAGTCTCGTTAGTTAAATACGAGTAGAGTTTCTGCCCGCTGTCGATTACATGCAATTTATGATTCCGCACAAGTATAAGACATATGTCCTCGACACTTTTTTGGATTAGCTGCTGCTTAAAAATTACATTGAAAGAGTAGATTATCTTTCTCTCATCAAAGTCCTTAACGCTTTTATCGATAAACAAATTTTCAAACAGCAGTTCCATACTTGTTGAGGTAACAATAGCCAATCGTTCGGCGGAATATTTTTGGTACCACGACTGTGTCTGCACAAGGAAATCATTTAAAGATGATTTCTGAACGAACGCAAGAATAATCTGAAAAATTATCAGCACAATAAGGAAAACCGTAATGTGCCGGATTTCAAAACGGTATTGCGCGAATTTGCTTCTTACTTTGTGTAAAGACATTGCACCCTAGTTCGATAATTTATCAAAATCTTTGACCATTACTCTTTCAACTTCGATTGCATCGGTTGCTTTTGTCAGCGCTTCGTTTATGGAGATTTTATTTTTTAACGCCTGCTCGATATACATAGACATAATTTTAGAAAACTTTGTGTAATCTTCGTCCGCCGGCCTATTTTGACTAGTCTTTAGAATTCTTTTCATATCCGGAATTTCGGGATATTTTTTTGTGTAGGATGAATCGTCGTAGAATTTTTTGATTACAGGCCAATATCCGCTTTCTTTGTAAAAAATTTCCTGAGAGCTGTCGCTCAATAAGAATTTTACAAAATCGATAACCTCCTTTTTCTTGTGAGAAAATTTGGAGATCATCAAATTCCAGCCACCCATGATAGTAGTTGGCCGGCCGCCGCTAAAAAAAGGCGGGGTAGTTTTTTTAAGGTTCCCTTCCTTTTTAGGATCAAACGGATGTTCTCTAAAATCTTTGTCGTAACTGGGCCATCCGTGAATAAATAGCCCGTCGTTCTTAATATAATATTCATAACTCGGCACCTCGGTAAAATCCGTAACTATCTGGGGAGAGAGATCATATTTATTTATCAGATCAACCATCAACTGGAGAGCTTTTCTAGCTTCTATTGTTTCCAGGTTAAAACCATGCCTGGCAAAGTAATTTGGGTTTTGATCTAGTATTAGTTCTATAAAACAACAAATCAATCCTTCGTAATCGGCGCCGGTAAAAATGTAAAAAGGATTTGTATAATTTAATTCTTTCTTCAAGTTGATAAATTGCGGCCATGTTATTCCCTTGTTAAGCATCCTTATAATCCTGCCGCTGTCTTTATACTTCTTAAGCAAGTCTTCCCTGTAATACATTACGGACGGTCCCCTTGCGAGAGGCACCGCAACTAATTCCCCGTTGAAGTAACACGACTCGACTGTTTTGGGCAGCAGTCTATTAAGTTCATCTTTACTAAAATCATACTGAAGCGGTTCGCACCATTTAGCAAATCTTTGCACCCAAATTAAATCGACGGCAAACAGATCGATGCCGTCTCCGGTACCGCGTAAAGATCTGGCTAAAACCTCTTTGCGTTCATTGGTACTGAAATCGAAATTCGGGAAGTCGATTGGTATAACCTCAACTTCGCCCTTATGCAGCTTATTATACTTTTCTACCAACTCTTTGTGCGCATCTGTGAACCTATCTGCAAAATAAATTTTTGTGATTTCGGGCTGCGGACTTACATTCTGAAACAAAAATATTACGATATAGAGAATGACGAGCAGGATTAAAATTATAATCGCTTCTTTTTGTTTTAACTTCATGATCTCAGAGAAAAATAATGTTGATAAAATATATTCCCGATAAAATTTTTACGAGACAAAATTCATTTCCGGTTTTTAATATAACGACTTTTATAATAACTATAACCGTTTTATTATTTAGAATGAAGCAGTAAAGGTAGCTGGTAAAAATGCTTGGGCAGATTCTCATTCAAAAAAAATGGCAGAAGCAATTTCTGCCTCTGCCATGTTAATCTTAAGAATCACACCGGCTCACTTCATTAAAATCATCTTCTTAGTTTGAACAAAATCACCTGCCATTAATCTATAAATATACACACCGCTTGCCAATCTGGTTGCGTCAAAATTTACTTCGTAGTAACCGGCATTCTGTTTTGTATCAACCAGGGTGGTAACTTCCCTACCAAGAATATCATAAACCTTCAAAGTTACTTTTGCTTCCTTTGGAAGATCGTATTTAATCTTTGTTGTAGGGTTGAAAGGATTAGGATAATTGTTATAAAGAGCAAACGATGTTGGCACTAAATTATTTTGTCCGGCAACATCTGTAACTCCCGTAACTTCCAGGAAGCCGAATGTGCTGGGTCTTTCCCAGTTATGATCCATCTGAACGCCGTCGACAGTAATATTGCCCCAGCCATTAACCTGAGCAAAGCAACCGCGGTTTGTTCCGTCGCCCTTGCTTGGATCGTTATCGCTGCCGTCAATACGGAACGGCAACAATTCGCCGTTAGCAACCGTAAAACTTCCGCCTTTACCAAGCGCTTTAAGATCAAATCTTGCTTCAACAGTCCAGCCGTTTTTCTGCGGCCACTCGTAAGTTTTTGCAACAACACCCGGAATTGTCATGCCGTTATTACTTCCGCCTGTTTCTAACTCGCCGTTAGGTGCAATACCTATTCTCCAATTGCCATCCGAAGTACTGTTTGAAATACCGTGAGCGGGAAATGTATTAGCGCCGGCCATATTGTAAAAGCCGAAGAAGTATTCCATATCGCTGCTCCAACCCGGTAGACCTGAAGCCATGTTCGGTTCATCG
>JAKAHQ010000249.1 GCA_021814855.1 Bacteroidota bacterium
AATTCTTCTTTAACTTTTTCCGTAAAAACAATTTCTTCAACCTTCAATTCGCCAAAATCAATTGCAGCATCTTCTGCCAGATTTGCGCCGATACCGGTTGCATCGATGCAGCATCTTCTCATATTCGGATGAGATAGAACATCATAAAGAATTTCTTTCTGATCGCGGAACTTCATATTCTGAAGCGGGATAATTTTTCTTGCATAAGTTATCTCGCCAAGTTTCTCATCAATCCAGATGACTGTAAAATTTCTTTTGCGTGCTATGTCGACGCCGACATATAAATCGCCGGTGACTTTATCCAGCGAATCAAATAAAATATCGTCGCGTTCAATCGGGTTAATTAATTCATACGGAAGCAGATGCAAATTGGAACTTGAGCGCGGGATACAATTAAACTCTTCATCGATTGCTTCTTGAGTTAATCCGGAAAAAATATCTTCTAGGAAATTGGCAATTTCTTCTTTGCTGGCTTTATGCCCAAGTATTGTATCGATTAAACCATCTTTAACAGCATCTTCAATTGTGATTCTAAACGGCGTCCAATTTTTCATTGAGCCGTCTTTTCCTTTTTTTGCTTCAACGATTAATTTATTGAAAAAGGAATCGTCTGCGTTGTGCGTAGAAATAATTCTAACGCGGTTGCCCCACATCATTGAAGGTTTGGCAGCCGTGAACATTTTTTCTTGATCTTTATGGTGAGCGAATTCATCGAGGATTACATCGCCGCCTTTCGACCGGAATCTTGTGGGGTTGGACGAGATTGCATTACATTCGGCGCCGTTGGCAAATGAAACGCGGTGAGCGGTAATATCATCTTCTTTATCAATTACCACTTCGCCAATATATTTTGCAGCTGCGTCTAAATATTTTGCAAAGAACCCGACATAATCTATAAACTCTTCAGACGCAGATAGATCTGCGGAAGAAAACCAAACTTTATTGTTCTTAACATTTTTAGTTGAGAGGTCGCGTGTAACGCGATATGCTTCGGCATAAGTAATACCGACGCGCCGGCTTTTCTCGCAAATTGCAAATTGCGCTTGGTTCGTTATCCAATTTTTCTGATAAGGGAGAAATTTAATCTTTGACATTTTGAGTCCATTTAGCAATCAAGGGCTGGTTAGTAACCAATCCCTACAAAAACACATTGGATATTCCCACGCATACCGTTTAATTTCATTTAATCCGCGTTTAATTTTAACGATCTTCATTTGAGCCGTAAGTTTCTAACCAAAACCAAGATCGAGGCGCATGAACGATCTATGCGCGTTTTTGATCTCCCCCTTTCGTTTCCCCTCCTTGCCCGCTTCGACTGCAAAGCGAGGCGAGAAAAAAGGCGAGGGAGTTTTATATCAGATCCAATTCTTTTTCAAGTTTCTCAAGATTTTCTTTCGACCAGCCTTTTTTGTTCTCGCTCTCTTTTTCTTTCTTCTCTTCGGTGAATTCGAAAGTAGAAGAAGATTTGAGCGCTGTTACAAGTTTGCCGATAGAAAAAATTAAATGCGGATTGCTGACCGCTTCCGCTTCATCAATTAATTTATCGAGCAATGCTTCAAGTCGTTCTCTTCTATTAGCAACTTTTGCAACGCGGTCTTTGCGCCGCTCTTCCCAATTATCTTCTTTACGCCAGTTGTAAAGAGTCTTGCGAGTTACTTCTCCATCAAGCATCGTGAGGATTGTATTCATCGAGAAACCTTTCTCGACAAATAATTCTTTCGCTCGTTCTCTTACTGCAGGGTCAGCCATTCTTCGACTCCATTCCGTTCCGCTCAGAACGAGTTAAAAATTATAAGTGGATTTAAGAGAATCCATTTTAGCAGCTTTCTCTTTGAATTCTTCTTGCAGCTTCTGCAGTTCTTTCGAAAGTGTTTCAACTTTTTTGAAATCCATGGTTGAAAAATCTTTTTCGGAAGTGAAGGAATTAATTTCTTCGTGAATCGCTTCTACATGAGACTGAGCGAGAATGCCGAGTTCATAAATTTGTTTTTTCAGCATCATATAACTGCCGAGCGCTTGCTGTCTTTCGTTATTCATTGATTCCTCATTCTAAATGATTCAGAGAATTTTTCATTTCGGAAAGAATGCCGGTGAGAAGCTGTTTGTATTCCATATCCCGCCGCATAATTTCCAACATCCTATCGATTGTCTTCTGGTTTTGATCAAGGCTTTCTTTGTGCTGCACGCCAATTTGATTGAGCATTGTCTGATACTGTTCTTGATTTTGTTTTAATGCAAAGTCGAATTGTTTCTGTGTGCGTTTAAATGTGAGATGCCAAATAAGAAAGAGAATCGTTCCGATGCCCGCATTAGCCAAAACGGAATCGATAAGGAAATTACCTGTAGATAATTGTTGTCCTATAACAGCCTGCACCGATGACTGTACCATCAGGACGCCGAGAAACGTCATTGCATTTAGAATGCTCGATTGATTCATGAACAATGTAAGCAGCATTGGTCCACTCCCGAATAATTGGATAAGATTATGCGCTAAGGTAATAATTGAAGTGCGCCGGTTACATTGAACGGCTCATTGAGCGAATCAATTTATAAAAGATGGTAAGGCGTTTAGATTAGCAGGCGAAAATGTAACAGGAAGAAAAATTGAAAGCAATAAAAAAACGTGAAAGGTGAAAGGTGAAACGAGAAGATAATTTGGAGACGGGATGAGCAAGTTTAACTGGATGCCGATTTTAAAAACGGGAACGTTCAAAGCGAAGAACGGAAAGCATGTAACGTTCGATGAGAATAAACTTGATCAGATAATTGCAAATACGGATTTAAAAACCGAGCCGCAATTTGTTATTGAACATCCGGTATTTGACAAACTTGGCTTCGGCACGATCTCCGAACTTAAGCGTGTAGGAAATTATTTATTTGCACTGCCGAAAAAAGTTGAAGAGAAATTTAAGAATGCCGTTAACATCGGCGAGCTGCCGGGCAGATCAGTTTCTTTAGATCAAGACACACTTGCATTATCTTCAATCGGATTCCTTCCCAAAGAAATTGAACCGGCGGTTGACGGATTGGGAGGTTACAGTTTTTCGACCTCACCCCTTCCCTCTCCTTATAAAGGAGAAGGGATGAAATTGCGGTTGCAGCTTGAAGGAGTTGAATCGCATTTTGCAGAAGTTGCCGACGACAAATATGAATTCAGTTCGGAAGTTTCTTCTTACCCGTTCCGCAACATCAAATCAATATTAAAGAATCTGAAATATTTCTTAACGGAAAAATTCGGGATGGACGCCGCGGAAAAAGCAATTCCGGAATGGGACCTTGAACAAAGCGGCAACCCGCCATCAATTTTTGAAACAACCCCAAACGTAACAGAGACAGCAAATTCATTTTCACAAAATACAAATGGAGATACAATGAATAAGGTAGAACTTAGCACATTGAACATAACTGATCCAAAGTTGAAGGCAGCGCTTGAAACTTTGGTTGCCGAGAACGAGCAGTTGACTTCCAGTCTAGCAACCGCAAAAACCGAACTTTCCACTGCGACGCAAAAAATTTCCGCCGGTGAATTAGCGGCAAGCAGAAAAGAAGTTCTTCAGTTCTGCGAGAGTGACGAAATGAAATTGAAAATCCTTCCGGCTGAAAAAGAAAATACAGTTCAATATTTGCTTGCTCAAAAAGCGAAAGGCAAAATTGAATTTTCTACACCGGAGAATCCGCCAGCAGACGGCGGACAAGATCGGAAGATGGAATTGGACGCTTATGAATTTGCTAAAGCGCAGCTGAAACAACTGCCGAACAAAATTGAGTTGAGCGAATTAGCGACAACCACAACGGCATCGACGAAGAATGAGCCGGACTATGTGAAGGTTGGAAATTCAATCGCCGAGATTGCGAATAAAGGAAGATGAGAAGCAGTATAGAGTGAAGAACGAAGAGTGAGAAAAAAGAAGAAGTCAGAAATAAGCTCGCCTCGCTGAAGACGCGAGTCGGAGCGGGAAGTCAGAAGTAAGTAATTGAAATTAGAAAATATTTTTTAACAACTAATTAAATGGTGAGTAACATGGATTTAGTAAACACTCAAGACAACAGTCAAGTTCAATTATTCGC
>JAKAHQ010000250.1 GCA_021814855.1 Bacteroidota bacterium
CATGTATTTCCTCTTTGAAGCGGTTGAATACCAACTCTCCTCCGGCGGAAATACCGCAAGTGCCTAGGCCGACTTTAATTCTTTTCATATTCCGCCTCATTTTTTTCTGCCGGCCTAAATTTCCTCAATGCGTTTTTAATTTTATCCGAAGTTAAATTGCCAAATGTTTCATTGTTGATCATCATTACCGGAGCGAGCGAACAACAGCCAAGACACGCAACGGTGAGCAGACTGAAATTTCCATCCTCGGTTGTTTCATCAATTGTAATATCAAGCTCGTCTTGAATTACGGAAAGCACAGTCTTGGCACCGTTAACATGACAAGCTGTTCCTTCGCAGATTCTAATTAAATTATTTCCGAGCGGTTTTAACCTAAACTGTGTGTAGAAGGTTATCACCCCGTAAATATCTGCGGCAGGAATTCCAACCAGTTCGCTAATATAATAGATCGCTTTCTCCGGGATATACCCGTATGAATCCTGAGCAGATTGAAGAAGCGGTATCAGAGAATCATTCTGATGCTGCCTGGAAACCAGTTCGATCTTGAAATTTTCAATTTCTTTTTTTTTATCAAGTACTACGCTGTCCGTCATGTTCATGCCCAGAGTTAAATTTCTCTGCAATTCGTTTGAAAATCTCCGTTGAATATTCTCTTCGTAGCGGAAATGGAAATCGCCGCTCTTTACATTTCAAAAATGTTAATGATGGGATATTTTTTAACTTTTAGAATCCCGTCATGATTTACAATTTTATTCTGAATGACTTTATCTATCTGGCTAAACTGCGAGCCGTAAACCATCAAGATCATATTGTAGCTGCCGGAAATGAAATCGCAGTAAAGAACATTTTCCGTAAGCCGCAGAATCGGGTAAAGCTGTTCTACTTTTTCGCGTTCAACATCAAGAAGAACATAAGAATAAACAGATTTTCGGGAATCTCTTTCCTTGCTCATACCGGGTGTATCGTCAAACAAAGAAATACCTGCCGAATTGATTATCTCTTTTATGTTATCGTTCAAAAGCGGAACCGCAACCGGCAAAAATTCTGAGAATAAAATTCCGTCGAGAGATTTTATTTCGGTCTCAAAAATATTTCTGCACCCTTCGGCGCTATCGGACTGAATCAACAGAAAAATATCTTTATCTCCCTTAACAGCGTCGCAGTAGATAACGCCGTCCATGAAATATAATTTCCTGTAAAGATTTATAAAGTTGGAAGGTTCGCTTGCTTTAATAATAATATAAGCGCAATATGTTTTTTCTTCCTTTGTATCAATTTCAGCTTCAGCAGGGGCTTTAAAATGTTTCTCCAGAATTTTATTTATCTCCGCGATTAGATCGTCTGCGGTAAAGGGTTTCTCAAGCAGACCTTCGGATTTAAGTTCCTCCAATTCGCTAAGCTCCATCTGATCAGCATAGCCGGTGATGAACATCATCGCAGTATCAGGATATTTTGATTTAATAATTCTGCCGAGTTTTATACCGTTTATATCCGGCAGGTCGATATCAACAACAACCGTGTCGAGGTTGACGGAATTTTTTTTATAAAGCTCAAGTTTATTTAAAGCGGAAAATCCGTTTTCGCACGGATCAACATCGTAGCCGTGCTGGCCTAAGCTAATCGATAACGATCTCCTCAACGAAGATTCATCGTCAACAAGCAAAATTTTCCTTTCCATGTTTTCTCCTTTATAATTATGCTTGAAGAAAGACAAACGCCGTACCATTTATAAATGTTGAAATGCGGATAAGATCTTGGCAGTAACTGTTTAATACGAAAAGGCATGCTGTTGCAAAAATTAACAGCGATGAATTAAAAGTTGAATATAGTTGAGGTTAGAAGCTGAAATAATTTTTTACATATTTACAGCTAATGCCGAAAGTTAGAAAGATTCGACTATGGACAATTCGAAAACAAAATGATTCCAAATCTAAAATGAAGCCGGTCAATTAAATCACAGAGAGCAACATTTAATTGGTTGGCAATTATAAGTTGCCACTCACCATCAAGGAGTGCATGAATTCATTTTACTGAGTATGTACGACCTTGCTCTGATCCGAAACGCCGTTCTCGTTGAATGCTTCTATGGCAAAATAATAATCCTGACCTACCGTAAGCGCGTGAAGTTCCAATTTAGTTTCTCGATCTCCCCACCACTGGTAAGTCTGATAAAGTTTGTCATTCGCTATTCCCCAAAGTATGTTATAACCAACAGCTCCATCGATTTTATTCCAGGTAATCAATGCATCCCGGGCATCGGAATCACGCACAACCTTTAATCCTTCCGGAACAGTTGGCGCTGATCCAAACCCGTTTCCAAAAACACGGATGTCGCTTACCGCAAGGTTTGGAGTGGGCGCGTAAACATTTTCGTACTTGACATATCTTGCCGTCTCCGCTGCCGGTAATTCAAAGTAACCGTTTGGTCTATCTTGCTTCGTTTTGGAAAGATCGACTACTAGTTTCCAACTTTGCCCGTCTTGCGAAGTATAAAATTTATACTGAGTATAAACTTTGGAAGAGTCGTTATCGAACAGGCTGGATTTATAATCTGCAAAATTAATTTGTATCGCCTTGATCTTGTATTCGTTTTGCAGATCAATTACCAGCCATTGGCCGGAATTGTTCTTTTCGGCAACCCAAAACGACCGGGGATTTTCGTCCGTTACGCTGCTCACTTTAAAAGTATCGAGAACGGAAGAAGAGCTTACCGGCTTTTTATAAGAAAGAAGCATCCAGCCGGTAAAAAGCTCGTCTTTGTTTTTTAATTTGCCGGTCGGAAGATATTGAGGGAAATCTCCGAAGCGAGTGTTGGCGTAAAACAAATCGTCTTTATCGAAAAACGCGGGGAACATCGCGATGCGTCTTTCAAAATTCCAGTTGATTGCAATCCACGGCGTGCCGGTATTCCAGTAGTTTCCATAATTATCCTTAAATGTATTTCCGTGACCGGTCCCGGTCATAAAGCCGCCGGGTTTGTAAGAAACCGGATTGTTCGGCGCGTACTCAAATGGTCCAAGCGGATCGGTTCCAATGTAAGTTCCGTTAGCATAAACATTATATTCTGTGCCGGGGGCCGCGTATTGCAAATAATATTTTCCGTTATGCTTCGTCATCCACGCGCCTTCAATAAATGGTTTGATAGTTGAAGTATGGTTAGGGCCAAATCTTTCCCAGCCGTGAATATCGGGATGGAGTAAAATCAATTTCTTAATATCGCCTTTATACACCAGTCTTTTATTATGATCGAGCTCTCTGCCGTAAATTGGGTAAACGTTTGACGAACCCCAGTACATAAACCAACGATCGGAATCTTTATCGTGAAAAATATCCGGATCCCACGGACCGATTGAATCCGGCAGCAGCGGCATCCACCTGTTGAAATATTTTAAATGTCCCGTCTCGGGTGCTGTAGAAAAATAAATTGGCCGCTGACCAAAGGTTGATTGAAATAAATAAAGAGTATCACGTACCGAAAGAGCCGCCGGCGCGCAAATATCTTCGGCAGGCCATTTATCCGGTTCGATATAATTCCAGTGTATCAAATCCTTCGAATGCCAATAGCCGCCGGAGATGGTAACGAACAAATAATATTCTCCTTTGTGATTAACAATCACCGGGTCGGCTCCGCTTCGGTAAGAAATGTTATCGTTTATTTGTTCCCAGTTGTAACGGTAATTGATGTCAACGGGATTGCAGTACGTCTTCTGATCCGGATTCTGCGCAAACAATTCCGCACAAAGGATGACCAAAAAGAAAAACATATCAAATAAAAAATTTTTCATAAATCATTTCCCGGCAAATTATGATTTAACATATTTTCAATTTCTAACTTTACTTTCGGCAAGCCATTCCACGGCAGCGGCTATTCGTTTGTTTTTTGTTTCATCCGTTTTCGCTTCCTAATCCAATCTACATATTCTTTTTTTTTGGAATAAGAAAAGTTGCCTAACGTCTCCCGCGCTTTTTTATTTTTCCGGACAGCTTTTGTAAAATCCTCCGGTACAACAAGTTCTTTTTTCTGTTTGGATTTTGGTTTGGTCGGCAGTTT
>JAKAHQ010000251.1 GCA_021814855.1 Bacteroidota bacterium
TCTATGATAAAAGAAATCTTACTTTCGTTGCGACTTATATAGTTTCCAATTTTGCTTTCTTCCCAAGAAGGATAGGGGCAAGATTCGTAAGCGGGAAGAATTTCTATTTCATTTTCTTCTTTCTTTTCTTCTTCGTACAAATTTTCTTTTAGAATAAATGAAAGCAGTTCTACTTCCGATGAAGACGGAGTGCCTTTGAGTTGGAACTGGACTGTTTCGAGCACCTTTAATATTTCAGAATTACCCGCGACAAAAACCGTTGTAAGATTTTTCAGCTTAGATGAAAAAATTCCCGGGGTTAGAATACGTAAAACACGATCCATCATTTTAGCTTCTCTCGCTAAAGATTGATGGTTCGGCGCATTGTTTAACTCAATAAAGAATAACGGAAATTCAAGGCTAAGCTGGCGGAGATTTCTTCGCGCATTCTCATCGAGCAATGAACCCAATATTAAAAAAGTAGGAAGACTGCGGGAATATTTTAATTCGTCAACCAGTTTTTCGGTCAATCCATTCTCGTTTGTCTTCAGCGGAATAAATTGAAGAGACTCATACTTTAATAAGTGTTCCGGCAGATCGTATTCATATGTTAAAATCTTTGCCGGTTTAACAATTAAAAATTTTGAAAGCGCATGGAATAAAAGTCTTAACGCTTCCGGCACTCCGCCGGTAGCTAAAATAATTTCTCTTCGTCCGGATGTTTCGCCAAGATCGTACGACAGCGGTTCTTCCTGGTTCTTGCCGAGCCAATCATAAAAATACTTAGCCAAATAATTCGGGTTGTTTTTATTGAACCCGCCGCGCGGCATATACGGCGCGCTTGTTTTAATTAAATCGATAAAAAATTTAAGATATTTTTTTTCTTCTTCCTTCCAGCCAAGCTCTTCTACTATCGCGTCTGTTTGCGATTCGCCGATATCTGTTCTTTCTATTGGGATTCCGAGTATCATCCTAAGGTAGGCCGAAGAAAGCTCAACATCCTGCACCGGGTTACCTATATGAAAATTCACGCGCTCCTCTAAAGGAACCGAGGATGCTGCGGTGGCTTCGCTAACTTCCGAAACCTTGGCGGCTTTGACAGTCCTAAGCTTAAAATATTCCAATGGATCGTTCTTGCCGTTCATGAATTTAGATTTTCAACCTTACTTGTTTTTTGCTTCATCTTTTTTTGATGAATTACCAGCAGCGTTTTGAATGAACTTTTGAAACATCCCCAACAGTTCCGATCCTTGTGAAATTTCATTAGGAGAGAGCGAGACAATTGTCTTTGCGTTCTTAAGCGACTGGCTTGCTTCCGCTAATCTTGCCGCTTGAGGCGTCAACATCAGCAGTTCCGGATTGTTCTTCAGCAATGCAAGATCTTCTTTATCCAGTTCAAGCTGCATCTTTCTGCGTTTGAGTTCGTCTTGCATTCTCTTTTCCGCAAGGACGGATTCGTTTTCCAGTTCGACTTTTTTCAATTCATATTTTTTTAGCTCGAGGGCATTTTCCATTAAAGCAATTTGTTCGTCGGCTTTTAACTTTGCTTTACTTGCGGCAATTCTGGCTTTTTGGTTCAGCTCCTCGGTCTGTTCTAAAATTCTTGCCGATTCCTGCATGCGCATAGCATCGGAAATTTTCGAATCGACCGCTTCAAAAGATTGAACGGTTAAAGAAATTATATCCAGCCCAAGCATCTGCCTGCTCACAAATATTTTCTCATTCAAATAGTTATAAATTTTCTCGGAAGACAATTCTTCTATTTCATACTTCTCGGTAAATTCCTTAACCATGCTGTGAATCAAGGTTTCCAATTCTTTAGCCGCTTTGGAAACAGCGTCTTTATTCCAGCCGCCAATTTTTACAAGCGCATGAACGTTTTCTGTCGACGCCGCGACTGTAACGGAAAGTTTTACTTTGATATCCAGATTGCCTTTTGCGCTTGTTTCAACCGCTAACTGCACGGACTGCGTTGTATTGGGCAGCGCAAGACTAAAATGCCTTGGGTAAAAACGACCTGTTCGCTTTGTGATTTCCCCGCTCGACTCATAGAGAACAATTTGATCGGGTCTTCTTAGTCTGTATTCATAAACTAAGCCGATAATAATTACGGCTAAAACGCCTATAGTTATCCACATATTTTTTTTACTCCTAATCTATTAACTACATTTTGTATTCAATAACGGTTTGAAACTGTAAAGGTTAGAGCAATGCCTCAATGTTGCGTTTTAATTTAATATATTTTCCGCAATAATGTTGGTTTTTCAAAATGCGGTGCAAAATTTTCGACTGCTTTTGAATCTATGCCTTTATTCGTATCTTACAACAAAAATTGAGCGATAAGTGTTTCAAAATCCAACGACAAAATCCGGACTTCAGACTTTAGCAACAAAATCCGAAAAAATTGTTTTCGCGTTTGAATTCATGCTTTCTATAGAAACAGATTTGTGTGATGTTAGAATGAACAAAGTAATTACGGAACGCCGCGTAATAAATACGCGTTTATCTATCAACCAGGATGTATAACTTTTTACTCATTTAAAATTTTTGATGTTAGACGAACAAAATCAAAACGGCCCGGTAGACGAAAATTTTTTTGAAAAGATGGAAAATGCCCCGCCTCGTTTTCCGATCAGAAAATTTGAACGCTCCCGCACAAACGTTATGTTAACCGGTGTATGCGCCGGCATAGCTAATTATTTTAATGCAGACGTAGCCAATGTTAGGTTAATCGCGCTGTTGAGTTTGCTGCTCGGAGGATGGAGTGCGGTGGCTTATCTTATAATTGCTTCTTTAATGCCTGCGGAAATAAATCCAAGTATACTTACCGGCGAAGAAACCGATTCAATGCGCAAAGAAAATTTTAGAATTCTATTAGGAGGAATTTTAATTCTTGTAGGATTTTATTTCGCTCTTCAAAAAATTGGATTAAGCGACGGCGGAAGGATTTTTATTTTTCCAAATTCATTTGTGATGCCGGTATTTTCCGTAGTATTTGGGTCTTATCTTTTATTCTCAAGAAAAGAGCCGGATACAATTACTGAACTGAACCGGCCCGCACCGGCTTTTAAAAGATCGCGGCGGCACAGAATGCTTACCGGCGTCTGCGGCGGATTAGCCGGGTATTTCAATTCAGACCCCGGTTCGATTAGAATAATTTTCATAATCATCACCATGTTAAGCATGGGTCTGTTTGCCGCAGCTTACGTTGTCATCAGCATTCAAACAAAAATGGAAGAGACCGATTCAAATGAAATCTGATAATAAAATACTGGTGGGACTTTCCTTCGTAATATTCGGACTTCTCTCCATACTAAACTATTTCCGGATTTTACATCTCGATGACGACGTGATCTATGGAATCGTACTTGTCTTTTTCGGTTTAATCACGGTAAACAGAACGTTTAGAAACAACAGCCGCGGATTAATGAGTTTTGGCGTAGCAGCTTTTTTAACCGGAATAGTTTTAATCATGAAGTCGCATTTTGATCTTCTCGACACGCGCGGTATAATTTTCACCTCAATTTTATTTATCGGCGGCTCGGTTTCATTAATGCTTTTCGGAGACGAGACAAAGGAAAAAGCTTTTCTTTATGCCGGTATAGTTCTTATACTCCTAAGCATTCTTACTATTACGCTGTTCAAATCTTTGGGTCTATTCTATCTTACCAATAAGATCGGAAACTACTTTGAATATTTTTGGCCGGTAATTTTAATTATCTTCGGAATGAGCCTGTTCATCAACAGAAAGAAATAGTTTTTTCCAGATAGACTGAAGACTGGAGAGGTAAAACAAAATTATTAAGTCTGCGGCCTTGTGTTACCTAATTCTTCCGCGCGTAATTTTATTAGAAAAGGATCCAACCAGGTAAACATTTTGCGATGGACCGGATGCCCCAGCGTCGGATTCCACGGTTACTTTGAAAGATTCAATTTGCTCTTTGGGCAAAAACGGGAAGGAAGTAATTTTCAAATATTCTCCACCCGCTGGCCTATAAACTCCGAGCGAATATGCCTGGCCGCGATTAATCATCCATACCTGGTAAACTTTATTTAACGAAAGAGCAGAT
>JAKAHQ010000252.1 GCA_021814855.1 Bacteroidota bacterium
GTAAACTTTTTCGAATCCCATTTTTTTCATCTGCTTGCAGGCAGAAACACTCCTGCTGCCGGAGGCGCAATAAACTAAGTAGGTTTTCGCCCTATCAAGCCGATCTATTCTCTCGGCAAAATCCGAATTATAAATATCCACCACCGTGGATGCAGGTATCCGGAAAGTTTTATGTTCGTCCTTGGTTCTTACATCAAGAACAAAGATGTCTTCTTCCTCCTTCATCATTTTAGAGAAAGTTTCCGGGTCAATATGGTTCACATCGTTTTGCGGATGAAAAAATGCTTCGAATACGTTCATGGGTTCTTTCTTTTTACTTTAATAACAGCAGGGTTTAAGAAAATGTTCAATCCTGGGCTTCGGGCAGGACAATAATTTTTAGCAGATCAATTTTAGTGCGATCGGATTTAATGATTTGTATTCTAAAGTTATCTATCTTAAATGATTCCCCTTTTGCCGGGATGCGGCCTAATTTGGAGGTAATGAATCCGGCAATTGTTTCGTAATCCCCTTCGGCAATTTTAAAATCAAGTTCCTCGTTAAGATAATCGATTTCCACTTTGCCGCTAAGAAGGTAAGAATTCGCGTCAAGCTTCTTTGCAACTTTTTCATTCACGTCGTCGTACTCGTCGCGTATTTCGCCGAAGAGTTCTTCGATAAGGTCCTCAATTGTCAAAATGCCCGCCGTACCGCCGAACTCATCCACTACTACGGCAATCGAAAATTGCTTTTCCAAAAATTCATTCAGCATTTCAAGACTCTTCTTCGTTTCCGGAACAAACGACACTTCTCTCATTATGGATTTCAAATCATGCGGGTTCATGAAAATATCTTTGTTGAATAGAAGTCCTTTTATGTTATCGAAATTCTCTTCATAAACAATCAGTTTGGAATAACCTGATTCGATAAATTTATCGATCACTTCATCAATGGTGCTTGTAATTTCAACGCCTACAATATCCGTCCTTGGCGTAATTGCCTCGTAAACTTTTTGCTCGCGGATATCGATAACCTTGCTTATAATTTCGGATTGTTCCTCGTCAACTCTTCCGGCGTCCGAACTCTCTTCAATGAGATTCTGAATATCTTCTTTGTCGAATACCTGTATCAGCTCTTTTTCTTCCCTGTCGTTTGCCCTGGTAAGCACCGAAGAAATTGCCGAAGTAGATTTCACAAATGGATAAAGTATGAAATAAATTGCGCGAAGCGGGATGGCGGAAAATAAAACAAGCTGATCGGCCAGTTCCCTTCCCAGGTATTTAGGTATAAGCTCGCCGAAAATAAGAATTAGAGCCGTAGAGATTAAAAGTATTTCAAAATCATGAAGGCCAAATAAGCTTAGGAAAAAAATGGAACTGAGCGATGCAAAAGCTACATTTACAACGCTGTTGGAAATTAGAATCGTCGAGAAGAAATTTTCCGGATGCCTAAGGAAGTAGTTTGCGTTAACGGCGTAGAGATTTTTTTTCCGCGCGCGGACTTCCACCTTAATCTTGTTTGCTACTATAAAGGCGATTTCGGAAGAAGAAAAAAACGCGCTTAAAACAAGCAAAAGAAGAAGCAATAATAAATCGTTTACCATGGTCAATCCTCACCGCATCAGAAATAACGGTTGAAATAAATAATATAAATAACCGTTATGCCGTAGAGGAAAAGATTAATCATCATCGGCAAATCCGTATATAAAATTTCTATGACGTTTTCGCCTTTATCTTTTTTATAAACTAAATACATGTACCGGAAAATTCCGAAAATGACAAACAAGGTTGTATAGACAAGGTTTTCCGAGCCGAAGACAAGAACGGTTCTATCGGCAACGGAATAGAGAGCATAACTTAATATTACGCCGCTCGCGGTTATCGCACCGATCTGATCCGTAAAGCTGAGAGAATAATCGTTAAGAACCGTTCTCTGCTCCTTTGCATTCGGGTTGCTCGCAATTTCAACTCTTCTTTTCATTATTGCAAGAAAGAGAGAAAGAAATATAGTTGTAAGAATAAGCCAGTTGGAAACATCAACAGAAATAAGGTATGCGCCGGCTATAACGCGAAGCATAAAACCCGAAGCGATGCAAAAAATGTCGACGATTACAACTTCTTTTAGAATTGTTGAGTAAAGAAGATTTATCAGTATATAAAGCCATACAAATTTCATGAACGGCCAGTGCAGTTTAGTAGTAATGAAGACAACAAAAGCAAAAAGAAGTATTCCTAAAACTGCGGCTGAGGTTTTCGAAATCTTACCGCCGGCTATAGGCCGGTTTTTCTTCAAAGGGTGCAATGCGTCTTTTGGTGCATCAGCAATATCGTTTAAGATATATACTGCACTTGAGGCAACAGAGAATGCGAGGAATCCTTCGAGCAAAATTGCAAAGTATCCTACCTCAAAAAAATGCTTTGAGAAAATTGCGGCCACAAAAACAAAAAAGTTCTTGGGCCAGCTTGTTACCCTGATAAGTTTAATATAATCAGCCATTTTAGAAAACAACGGATTCCTCATATATGCCGAAATGTTTCTTCAGTTCGTCTACCATTTCTCCAAGAGTTACATAATTTCTTGCGGCATTCACAAACACGGGCATTAAATTCTTTCCGTCTGTCGCCGCCAAACTAATTTCCTTTAAACTCATTTCAACCAAATTATTATTTCTGCTTTGCTTCAATTCTCTCAGTCGAGCAATTTGTTGCTTCTCAACTTCGGGTGAAATTTGCAGTATCGGTATATCTATCTTTTCATCGGCTTCAACAAATTCATTTACGCCCACAATAAACTTTTCTTTTTTCTCAAGTTCAAGCTGGTAACGGTAAGCCGAATCCGAAATTTCTTTTTGGAAATAACCGGCTTCTATTGCCGGTATAACTCCTCCGAGCGAATCGATCTCTTCAAAGATACGGTTGGCCTGCTCTTCCATTTTGTTTGTGAGAGATTCTACAAAATAACTTCCGCCCAACGGATCTACCGTATTGATAACACCTGTTTCGTAAGCAAGAAGCTGCTGCGTGCGAAGCGCTATCTTAACTGCCTTCTCGCTCGGAAGAGCCAGTGTTTCATCCATAGAATTTGTATGAAGAGATTGCGTTCCGCCAAGCACCGCTGCCATTGCCTGGAATGCGGTACGTATAATATTGTTTTCCGGCTGCTGGGCTGTTAAGGTGCATCCCGCAGTTTGCGTATGAAATCTCAGCCACCACGAACGTGGATTCTTAGCGCCGTATTTTTCTTTGAGTCGTTTGGCGTAGATTCTTCTTGCCGCGCGATACTTTGCAATCTCCTCAAAGAAGTCGAGATGAGAGTTGAAGAAAAACGATAAACGCGGAGCGAAGGCATCGATATCCATACCTCTATCCAAACACGCTTCAATGTAAGCAAACCCGTCGGCAAGTGTATAAGCTAATTCCTGCGCTGCTGTAGAGCCCGCCTCGCGAATGTGATAGCCGCTTACCGAAACCGGATTCCACTGGGGAACTTCGTTGGCGCAGTACTCGATCATATCGGTAATAATTCTCATCGATGGTCTCGGCGGAAAAATAAATTCTTTCTGGGCTATGTATTCTTTTAAAATATCATTTTGAAGAGTGCCTCGGAGCTTATCGAATGAAACGCCCTGCTCTTGAGCCACGGCAAGATAAAAAGCGAATACCATTGCCGCAGGAGAATTTATAGTCATGGAAGTAGAGACTTTTTCGAGCGGAATTCCGCTGAACAAAATTTCCATATCTTTAAGAGATGAGACGGCTACGCCGCAAATGCCGACTTCACCTTCGCTGATTTGAGCGTCCGCATCCCAGCCCATCAATGTAGGAAGATCGAAGGCAACGGATAAACCGGTCTGACCGTGCTCAAGCAAATACTTAAAGCGCTGATTTGTATCTTCAGGCGTTCCGAATCCGGCAAACTGCCTCATCGTCCAAATCTTACCGCGGTAACCGTTTGTATGTATTCCGCGCGTAAACGGGTATTCACCGGGGAAACCAATTTCTTTTGCGAAGTCGATTCCCGCTAAATCATCCGGAGCGTATAAAGGATTTACCGGTTCGCCGGAGACGGT
>JAKAHQ010000253.1 GCA_021814855.1 Bacteroidota bacterium
CTTTTTGATTTGTACAGCCCGCTTTTTCCATTGTTCCGTTCTTTAAAAAGAAAAACCCCGGCAAAACCGGGGTCCTAATTTCTGAGGTAAGATTAATTATCTACCGACTGTGTCCAGGTGTTCTTTCTTTGCCATGAGTTGTTCTTTAGATTCAACTCTTTCGGGATCGTTGGTAATTGCTTCTGTTGGACATGCCGGGATGCATTGTGGCTCATCGTAGAAACCAACGCACTCGGTACATTTATCGGGTACGATGTATGTATGTTCCTCGGAAAGGGCAGCATATTCCTGTCCGCCTAAATTATAAGCCATTCCAGGTGAATAGATCGCGGTGTTCGGGCATTCAGCTTCGCAAGCGTTGCAAGAGATGCACTCATCAGTAATCATTATTGCCATTTTGTATTTCCTCCAGTAGAAAATATATTTATGAAATTGCGCTCCAAAAATAAGCATTTATTCTTAATCGGAAATCGATTCCGCAAAAAAATTATTTGACAAGGACAGACAATCCGATTATTTGTAATTAAAGCTTTATTGCTTCAATTCTAACTTTATCATCGTAAAATGTTGCGGCTTTTTAATATCAGACAGCCCCACTTTTGTTTAAAATTTCAGGTTGACTTTTAATCGACCGTGACGGATTTTATAATTAAAATCAATCTTTATATTATATCGGCAGAGCGACATGAAAAATAAATTCATCACCGCGGTTATACTTAGTCTGTTCGGCGTAAATTTAATTTTGAATGGACAAATAATTTTTCAAACGCCGCTTAGTCAGCGGGTTGTGGGTTATGATATTAACGTTAAACTTAATGCCGATTCCAAAATTTTGGAAGGCAATGAAATCCTTACATGGAAAAATTATTCGAAGGACGCGGTTAAAGAATTGCAATTTCATCTTTACCTGAACGCGTTTAAAAATTCAACATCCACTTTTATGAAGGAATCCGGCGGTCAACTTAGAGGCGTAAGCTTCGATCTGAACAAGGAAATAAATTGGGGTTACATTGATATCCTTTCGATGAAAAGAGCAAACGGCGAAAACCTTACCACTAAGATAAAATTCATTCACCCGGACGACAACAATGCTGATGATCAAACCGTAATAAGTGTTCTGCTTGATAAACCGGTAAGACCTAACGAAGAAATAAAACTCGAAATAAATTTTAAGTCAAAGTTACCCGGTATATTTGCTCGTACCGGTTTTGCCAGCGATTATTTTTTGGTAGGACAGTGGTTTCCCAAAATCGGCGTTTACGAATATCCCGGGATTCGTTACGCACAAAAAGGCGGATGGAACTGTCACCAGTTTCATGCTAACTCGGAATTCTATGCCGACTTCGGAGTGTACAATGTTCATATAACGTTGCCGTCAAATTATATTGTTGGCGCTGTGGGCACGCTTCAGTCGAAGGTACAAAATAAAGACGGTACTACAACACATTATTACCGCGCGGAAGATGTAATTGATTTTGCGTGGACCGCCTCGCCGGATTTTAAAATTGTTAATGATAAATGGCGTGATGTAAGCATTAAACTGATGATGCAGCCCGAACATTATAATCAAGCCGGACGATACGACAGGGCGTTAAAAGACGCGCTCGAGTATTTCGATTCCTACCTTGGCAAATATCCTTATAGAACAATTACTGTAGTCGATCCTCCGTTTATAGGCATGGGTTCGGCGGGAATGGAATATCCGACTTTTATTACTGCTGGCACGCTTTGGAATATGCCGGACGGAATAAAATTTCCAGAGCAAGTTGTAGTTCACGAATTCGGGCATAATTATTTTATGGGACTGCTGGCGACAAACGAATTTGAAGAAGCATTCATGGACGAAGGATTCAACCAGTATTTTGAAACGCGGATAATGGATAATTATTACGGAAAGGAAACTTCCGCAGTCGATTTATTCGGTTTCAAAATGGGCGACTTTGAATACAGCAGGCAGGGATATTCCGGAATGAAAAATCCTAAGCTTGCGGAAATTTTTAGAAGGTCGTGGGATTATACCGAAGGCGGATACAGTTCGTTTTCATATTTCAAAACAACGGTTATGATGAAAACCCTGGAAGGTCTGGTTGGCAGCACGGTTATGAACGAGATAATGAAAACATATTACGAACGCTGGAAGTTTAAACATCCCTGCGTAAAAGATTTTATTGCAATTGTAAATGAAGTAGTGACTAAAAAACTCGGTAATAAATTCGGAGACAATATGAACTGGTACTTCGACCAGGTTTTATACGGTTCTGACGTTTGCGATTATAAGCTCGCATCGATTTCAAATATCAAAAAAGAAAAGCAGCGCGGATTGTACGACAGCGCCGGCGTAAAAAAGTTCTACGGTAACGGCCGTACTAATGAAACTACTTATGAGTCAAGCGTTGTAGTTTATCGAATCGGTGAAGTAAAACTTCCGGTAGAAGTCTTAGTGCATTTCGATAACGGAAAGGAAATATTGGAAAATTGGAACGGGTTGAATCGTACGGCAGAGTTCAAATACGAAGGCGATTCAAAAGTGATATGGGCAAAAGTTGATCCGTATGATAAAATCCCTCTCGATATAAATTTGATAAACAACAGTTTAACTACCGCGCCGGAAACTGGCGTCTTTTATAAATATTCGGCAAAAATTTTTTTCTGGCTGGAAAACACAATGATGAATTTTTCTGCGCTGTTTTAACAAAGCAATAACAGTAATGATATTTGCATTTGAGCAGTCAACTTATTCAGCATGATAAATTTAGGATTGTAAATGAACATCTTGAAGTCATACGCGGCAGGTTATAAAAATATATACTCATTAAAAAAAATTATAACAATTATCTTCGGAATTACGGTTATGCTAGGACTGGCAATTGCCTTCCCGTTTTATTCTACTCTTTCAGGAGGGTTCTCTGCGCGCCCAGTACTTAAATTGCTGTTCACGGATTTTAACTCCACCGTTTACTTTGACTTTATGAATAACTACGGTGATATGGTAAGACCGTTTTTTGCATTAATGATTTGGATGGGGATATTTTATTTTTTCTTTACCGTGTTTTTTGCCGGCGGAATTTTGAAACTGCTTGATGGTTCGTCTATTAAAAGTAAGGCCCAGGCGTTTTTTGCCGGCAGCTCAAAATTCTTCTTCCGGTTTCTTCGGCTTGGTTTTTACATTCTAATATTTCAAATAATTACCTTTGCCGTAATTGCCGTTGGATTCTCTTCAATACTAAATCGTTCGCTGTCAAATTCTGCCGAGCCGAAGTTATTTGCTATAATCGTTATTTGGATATCATTCCATGTTCTGGCTTTTATTTTTTATTCCCTTGTCTCTGATTACGCAAAGATTATTTTGGTAAAAGAAGATTCAAAAAAAGTATTACGCGCCTTGTGGAATTCGTTTATCTTTTCGGTAAAAAGAATTTACCTCGTCTACACCATGTATCTCCTTCTCCTTGTTGTTCCGTTGATAATCGTGATTGCCTACGCGGCATTGGAGATTAATGCAAATATTAACAGCGGGTTGATGGTTGCAATTATGTTTGCATTGCAGCAGCTTTTTATCTGGGCAAGAATATTTTGCAAAGCATGGATACTCGGAAGCGAGTACGATCTGTTCGCGAATTATATTGCGGCAAAGAATCGACCGCTCATTACGCAAGAAATGCTTTTAGATGAATCATTGTAGTTCGTCGAGCGTAAATTGTTTTACTATCATAAAACAAATTTGTATTGTCAGTTGTAGCGTTACAGCAATTTTATAATAAATGAGCGATTACTAAAATGAGTCTAAAACCAGTCCTAAAAAATTTCTTACCGGCGATTAGTATTTTTTTCGCGTTGATTGTCCAGTCTTGTAGCATTAAAGAACCTACGGCTCCTAACTGGGACGTTTCCGTTAATCTTCCGATAGTTAACAAGAATTATACGTTGTACGATATTCTCGAAAAGAAATCCGGTGAGATAGGACATTATACTCAGGGAGCTGTGAATAACCTGCTGTATTTCACACAATCGGATCAAATTGAAAAGCTGGAT
>JAKAHQ010000254.1 GCA_021814855.1 Bacteroidota bacterium
GAACGGACGTTTAATAGAGAAGGAGATAAAGCGTTCCGACCCTGTCGTTGGTTACAAACTTGACAATTCCATTTTGCGGAACGGTAAAAATGTATATGCGTTGGTTGGAACCCCGCTTGTGCCGAGATTCCAATATGATAATTTAAATACCGATCCAGGTATAATAGGCGTAACATCGCCTGCAGAACAATGGCATAGAAAATTATTTAACGGATTGGCCCAGGTAATTATTCAATCGGCAAAGGAACCGGGCGAAATTATTCTCGAAGCTAAGTCTCCAAACATGGAAAGTGGAATAATAAAAATTCAGGCAGAGAAAACAACGCTGCGTCCATCTGTGAAATAATATTTATCTTTGTGCCGCAAAAAATTATTAATGGAAAAAATTCTGGCATGATTGAAAAATACAAACATGTTATTTGGGATTGGAACGGGACAATCTTCAACGATGTAAATCTTAGCGTTGATATTATTAACGGGATGTTGAAAGAAAGGGGAATTAAACCTCTAACCGTTGAGTCGTATCGGGATCATTTTACGATACCGGTAAAAGATTATTATGTCAAGGTCGGTTTCGATTTCAGCAGGGAATCATTTGCCGTGGTTGGGAAAATATGGATGGACGAATACGAACGAAGAAAATTTGAGTGCGGACTACATGAAGGAATTTTAGGCACGCTGCGGAGAATAAATGATCTGGAAATCGGGCAGTCGATACTCTCTGCTTATACCCAGCACACGCTTGATGAAATGGTCGATCATTATGATTTGCGAAAATATTTTTCTCACGTCGTAGGGCTCGATAATATTTACGCCGAGAGCAAACTTCATCTCGGCAAAAATTTAATGAAACGCCTCGGAAACGGAAAAGGTGAAACGGTTGTTATAGGCGATACCGAGCATGATTACGACGTGGCGATGGAAATAGGAGCCGATTCTATCCTTGTAGCGAGCGGTCATCAGAGCAGAACAAAACTGGAAACACTCGGGGTAACGGTGCTGGATGACATAAGTAAATTGCTGCCTTGAAAAATAGTAATTCGAAATTACTCCGGTAATTTCATATCGAAAAGACACATCGGGTCAATTCGTTTGTTATACCATTGAACGCCGAGATGAAGGTGCGGACCGGTGGCCCTGCCTGTGGCGCCGATCAAGCCGATCGGTTCCCCCTTCTTTACTTTCTCTCCATCCTTTGCAATTATCTTGCTCATGTGAAGGTATACGCTGCTCAATCCCTGTCCGTGATCGAGAAGGACAAAATTTCCATTGTAGAAAAAATTGCTGCCGGCTATGCGAACTATCCCGTCTGTAATGGCGCGTATGGTGTCTCCTTCTTCCGCTCCGAAGTCAATGCCGTTGTGAACATTGTGCGGTTTGCCGTTTAATATGCGCCGGCTTCCGAAGACGCTTGTTATATCGACACTATCTACCGGGTAAGAAAATCCGGTTGAATATAATGCTGCGGCGAGCTTGCCTATTTTTTTACGCGCGGCTTTCATTTTCAACATTTCTTCTCTTATTCTTTTCATCTCGCTTTTTGGCGGAGTAACATACTTGCGCTCAAGATGAAGTTTCTGAATTTCATATTCACGCTTTTCAAGAACGTAGGTAAAAACTTTCGTTTTTTTGTTGTTGAACAGCACTCTCACTTTTTGTTTGCCTTTCGCGTCATGATCGAACCCGAAAATAAACATGCCGGATTTTGAGACCAGAAGCTTTTGGTCATTCAGCCACGCGCTTTTTATGTTTTTACCTTCTCCAACTATGACGTCTCCCGGTTTTGCTTGGCCGTAAAAATTTATTTGCTGGGCATTGAGGTAGATTGAAAGAGAAAACAGAAATATGAACAGAAACTTTTTCATTGAGAAGGATTCCTTAAAAACGTTTGTGCAAAAATAAAAAGTGCGCTTAATAAGGCAAGACTATTCGGCGTGCAAATTTTAGAATATGGTCCAATACGCGGAAAGCTGGCCTGAGAAATATCTGTAGCTCTGATCATCCCGCGATGTGCTACCGATGCTGATCTTTCCGCTAAGAGTAAAATTCTTTTTGATTTGATAAAATAAATCGACGTGGCCTTCCATAGCAATTAAGCTGTTGTGAGGTATAAACCCAAGCTTGCCGCCGATTGTTAATCTTACTTTCTCGCGCTTTTCTATTTCTTCATCCAGCCACAGACTGTGCGATTCAAAATTTCTCGGCGTGTAGTAATAAGGCGATTTGAATTTATAGTTGTCGTAAGCGTATTCATATCCGAGGATCAAATCTTTTGCGAAATACCTGCCGAGGCGAATTATAAAATCGTTGCCCTCGTTGCCGTCGTCGGCGGCAATGTATTGAAAGTAACCGCTTATCTTTAAGCCGTCCTTGTGAACATAGTAACCGTCGAATTTATACAGCTGCGCGTAGTACCTGATATCAAGCAGGTAAGGCGAATAAAGTATTAACGAGGCGTCGGAGTTTTGATAAATGAGATGAATGCCTACCGTGTCTTTTCTTTCGTAATTTAAAAACGCGTCTTTTTCGTCCCGGTTAAAAAGCCCGTCCGAATTGCTTGAACCGATACCCATGCCTATGCTCAAGTTCTGCATTGGGCGGACAAAGAGATGCCATTTAAAAGTTGTGAAGTGGCGTGTGCCGGTAAAGTAACCCATTTGGCTAAGCACATCTTGATTAAGACTTGCTGAGTCCGCTCTCATCCATGTTTTGGAAAATGTAACGCCGAAAGACAAGTACGAAGTAAAACCGAGTTCAAGACGCGCGCCGAGCGTTGATAATCTGAAGCTGAGATTGTCTGCGTAGTACGAACCGATCGGTGCAAGTCCTACATAATTAGGAAATGTTTCAAGCAAGCCAGCTATTCCGGTAACAGGCAGCCATCCCTTCCGTAATTTGATCATTTTAACTTGTGTTGAATCCAGCTTCCGGTTTTCTTCCATGTTGTCGTAGATCATTCTTGCGCTGTCCGGTTCGCCTGCTTTGGCGTATGTATCGGCCAAATATAAATTCGCATCAAAGCTTGTTGAATCTTGCTTTACGAGAGCTTTAAAATCTTTGAGGGCGTTTAAAGTGTCTTCCATGGCATAGTACACCTTTGCCTTTTGCATCGCCGCATCGAAATTATATCCTTGAGCAAGGACCTGGTTATACGTATCCAGCGCTTTCTGATAGTGTTTTGCGCAGAACAAAACATCGCCGTATTCTTTTTGAATTAGAACGTTTGGTTCGGCTTTGGAAAGATAATCCTCGTAAAATTGGAGCGCCCCTTCGCAGTCTTCGGCTACTACTCTCTGTCTTCCGAGTTCAAGTATGGCGTAAAGTTTTTCCTCTTCGGCGCGCATCTTCTGCCAATCGATGTTCGATTGGAGTTTAATTACGTCATCGTTGTTGGGTTCAATAGTTTTTGCGCTGTCGGCGTACGTCTGCGCTTTTTCAAAATCGCTTTTCAGCAGTAGCAGAGAGCCCATAGAAACCAAAGCTTCAACATTGTTTGGCCTTGCGGCTAATACATTATCTAAATATTGCTTTGCAAGGTCGGTATCTCGGTTAATCCACACCGACACTTGCGCCCGGAAAAGTTGGTAATCCAGGTTTTTAGGATATTCCTGTAATAGTGTATCCGTTATATCGATTGCCTTATCGAAATCCCGGTTCCATGCGGCAACGCGCGCGTACTCAAAGCGAAGATCGGGATCTTTTTCTTCGGGATATTTTTCAAAATATTTACTCATAACAGTCATGGAACTGTCGTAGTACTGCATATAATCGTAATACTTGGCAATGGTTTTCAAGGCATCTTTATCGTATTCATCTTTTTGAAGTTTAGCTTTCGCGGTGTCGATTTGCGCCTGGTAAAATCTTTCGCGGTACGCTTTAACGGAATCAAGTTTGGTTTGATAACGCGTGCTGTCGCTTTGAGTGATTCCCAAAATTTGCAATTGTTGATATGCTTCTTCAATTCTTTTAGCGGCGATGAGCGAATCAACAAGTTTGTACCTCGTTTCAACATCGTTGGGGCGTTTGC
>JAKAHQ010000255.1 GCA_021814855.1 Bacteroidota bacterium
GAAATCTCCCAAACAGGTTGTGATACTGCTGGAACTAATTTCCCGTAAAGAACCGGTGCAGCTTGCCGAGCTGTTGAAAAAAAACAATTTATCGGTTTCGGCGGTAAACAGTCTCGCAAAAAAAAACATTGTGGAAATTTTCGATAAGGAAATTGAGCGCGTCTATTCGGAAACTTACAAAGAGGAAACTAAAAAGATAACCCCGACAGAGATCCAGCTGAAAATAATCGATAATGTCTCTTCGTCGATAGAGCAAAACAAATTTGAGACTTATCTTCTTCACGGAATAACGGGAAGCGGCAAAACGCAAGTTTATATCGAGCTTGCCAAGAAGGCGATCGAGAAGGGGAAAAGTGTAATTATCCTTGTGCCGGAAATTTCGCTGACTCCCCAAATTACGTCGCGGTTTTTTAATTACTTTGGAGATATTACCGCTGTTCTTCACAGCAGGATGTCTCTGGGCGAGCGATACGATTCCTGGCGAGGAATTGTTGCCGGAAAATACAAAGTGGTTATCGGTCCGCGTTCCGCTTTATTTGCCCCGCTTAAAAACATCGGGCTTGTAGTAGTTGATGAAGAGCACGACCAAAGTTATAAGCAGCAGGAAATTGTTCCTAAGTATCATGCACGCGATGCGGCAATTATAAGAGCGAGATTCAGCAACTGCCCTGCCGTTTTAGGATCGGCAACGCCATCGGTTGAAAGCATG
Source organism: Bacteroidota bacterium (assembly GCA_021814855.1). The sequence goes on from JAKAHQ010000255.1 coordinate 710, forward strand.
TTCAACGCGCTGAATGGAAAATATACTCTGGTTGAATTGCCGGAAAGAATCGACAATGCTAAATTACCTCTGATAAAACTTGTCGATGTAACGATCGAGAAAAAAAAGAAAAAGATGGAATCTATTTTTTCCCATACCCTTCTAAATGAAATAGGCGAGCGGCTCAGGAAAAAAGAAAGCATTATCATTCTTCAAAACAGGCGGGGTTTTGCTACACAGGTTTTTTGCAACGACTGCGGCGAGGTTATCACATGCCCGGATTGTTCCGTGGCTTTGGTTCATCATCTTAACAAAAATATTTTGCAGTGCCATTACTGCGGAATTGTACAGCATGTGCCGAAGGCATGCCCTACCTGCGGATCGTTATCGTTGAAATTCTATGGAACCGGCACGCAGCGCGTGGAAGACGAACTCGATTACTATTTCCCGAATGCAAAAATTGAACGGGTAGACTCCGATTCGATCAATAAAAAAGGAAAGTTGGGCGAGTTGCTGAATAGTTTTGCTAACGGCGAGATTGATATTCTTGTCGGCACGCAAATGGTTTCTAAGGGATTGGATTTTGCCAATGTCACATTGGTAGGAGTAATTGCCGCGGAAACATCGTTGTGGATTCCGGATTTCCGTGCCGATGAAAGAACGTTTCAACTTCTAACGCAAGTCTCCGGAAGATCTGGCCGCAGCGAGAAAACCGGCGAGGTAATAATCCAAACGCAAAATCAAAAACATTTCGTTCTGCAAAAAGTTTTGATGAACGATTACAAAGGATTTTATGAAAAGGAAATCGTTCTTCGCGAACAGGGAGAGTACCCGCCGTTTACCCGAATCGGGCTTATCGAAATGAAAGATGAAAAAGAAGACCGTGTGAAAGCCGCAATAAAAGAATTTTATTCCTTGCTGCGCAGGTATGAAAAAAGTTTGAAGATTACGCCGCCTGCCGAAGCAACGATATACAAAATAAAGGGGCAGTACCGTTATCAAATTTTAATCAAGAGCGGAAAAAAAAGCGATCCTTCCGGAAAGCTTTTACGTAAGGCAATTTTAAATTCATTCGTAGAGTTCAACCAGAAATCCCGGTTCAAAGAAATTAAACCGGTTATAGACATTGACCCGCAATCCATTTTATAACCTTTCCCTGTTTCCCTCTCCTTGCTAAGGAGAGGGACAAAGGGTGAGGTCGGTATGTAACAATGACAAAAAAATATTCCATCATCTATAAACCTTACGGTATGTTGACTCAATTCACTGATAAAAGCAACAGACCGACTCTTGGTTCACTCCATAAATTTCCACGTGATGTTTACCCGGTTGGCCGACTCGATATGGACAGCGAAGGTCTGCTTTTGATTACCAACGATAAATCATTAACGGAATTTCTTCTTAATCCAAAAAATAAACATGAACGGGAATATTGCGTTCAGGTTGAGGGCATACCGAACGAGAATGACCTGGGGAAACTTCGCATGGGCGTTGATCTAAATGACGGCAAAACTCTTCCCGCAAAAGTTAAGTTGATTGGCGACCCCGGATTTCCGCCTCGCGTTCCGCCGGTTCGAGAAAGAAAAAATATTCCAACCTCGTGGATCAGCTTAACATTAATAGAAGGGCGCAACAGGCAGGTAAGAAGAATGACCGCGGCTGTTGGATTTCCAACTCTGCGTCTTGTAAGAGTTAGAATTGAAAATCTCTCGCTTGGGAAAATGAAACCCGGCGAGGTTAGAGAATTAACGAAGAGTGAAATTGCTGTTATAAAAAAATCCTCCCCGAAGGGAGGATAAATTTTAATTTTTAACCGGCAAATCCGGCGAGGAAAGGAACTGCTTTAGCGAGGAAATGGAATAACAATCCGAAAATTAACCAGCACGCAATTACTGCAACAACATATTTAGTTGTGTTTTCGGATTTATTCATTTTTGCCAGGCCAATTCCGAATACAACGTAAAACCAAATTGAAAAGACATCGAGTTTGGCAAGTAAAAATCCGCCTATTGTTGATTTGTCCGTGCCCATAAAATCCGCTACGCTGATGCCAGATAAAAGTTTGTTCATTGCGAGCGCCGCGATTGTCATTATAATTACCGAAATGGATGCGATGTAATATGGGAGACCGTAGGCAACCATTACGTCTTTGTAAGTGCCTGCGCCTTTAAGCCCGAATTTTGCCACGAGTAAAAAGAATCCCGATATAACAAAAAATACTATGAACAAAACAATCGGTGTGCCCACTATCAATCCAATCATTTGGAACGGCCCTGTGCTTTCCATTGTTTCTTCAATTCTATTCATTTGTTCGTCGGCTTGCGCCCGCGTCATTTGTCCTTTTGCTACAGCGTCGTCAAGATTTTTTTGAACGGCAGCCAATCCTTTTTCTTTAATCTCCCGTTTGATTTCAGGATTCGTCCTCATAACTATTTGACTAAGAATTATCATAACGATCATCACTAAGACAGGTATTAACCAATCGGAAGTTTTGGGAGGGAACTTGGATATTTTGGAAAAAGTTGTTCCGGGTTCTGAAAACACCCCTACAAGTTTGTCCGTGTGACTCATTTCGAATTCTTCATGTTCTGCTTCAACAGAAGACATCTTTGGAGCTTCTTGGTTTTGCATTTCTTCCATTTACTTTCTCCTCGTTAAGTTAATTAATATGGCTGGGGGTTAGCTGATGTTAATTTAATAAAAAATTTCATCGAAAATGAAAGAGTAACGGTTAAAATTCCTAAAATGATTTTCAAATAATGTCGTAATTTTATAGCAAAAATGTAGACTAACTCTTCAAGAGGTTTTATGAAAACTATTATTGAGCCGTTCAAAATTAAATCGGTTGAGCCAATCAGGTTCACTTCAAAAGAAGAAAGGGAAAAAATTTTGGAAGAAGCCGGGTACAATCCCTTTTTAATTCACGCCGACGATGTTTTAATTGACCTTCTAACCGACAGCGGTACCTCCGCCATGAGTTCCGACCAGTGGGCAGGAATAATGCGCGGCGACGAATCCTACGCGGGCGCAAAAAGTTTTTACAAATTTGAATCAGCGGTAAAAAACATTACAGGCGATAAATATGTTATTCCAACTCACCAGGGAAGGGCAGCTGAAAAAATTCTGTTTTTTAACGTGGCAGCTCAGGGAAAATACATTCCGAATAACACCCATTTTGATACTACCCGCGCAAATATTGAATTTACCGGTGCAGAAGCAGTAGATCTTTTAAATGAAATTGGTAAAAAACCGGAAGTTCGCGCAGATTTTAAAGGTGATATGGATGTTGAAAAACTTGAAGCTTTTATAAAGGAAAAGGGAGTAGAAAATATTCCTT
>JAKAHQ010000256.1 GCA_021814855.1 Bacteroidota bacterium
TTGCGCCAATGCAGTGCGACCCGACGTTGCTGTGAATCTCGAAGGCGAAATCGACAGGCGTTGAATTAAGCGGAAGACGACGCAAATCTCCCTTAGGCGTAAAAATATAAATCTCGTCCTGGTAAAGATTTAGTTTAAAGCTAGCGAGTATTTCCTTGGTCGCTTCGTCTTTGGAAGCATTCTCAAATATATCGCGCACCCAATTAACCCATTCTTCCAGCTCGGAATCCGTTGTAACTACTTTTTCTTTATACTTCCAGTGAGCGGCAACACCTTTCTCGGCAATCTCGTGCATCTTGCGCGTCCGAATCTGCACTTCAACCAGTTTTCCTTCCGGCCCTATTACCGTAGTATGAATAGACTGATAATTATTTTTCTTCGGGATAGAAATAAAATCTTTAAAGCGGTCGCTGATGGGTTTGTAAAGCTGGTTTATAATTCCCAAAACATAATAACATTCATTGGGATCGTTACTCTCCAAAATAATCCTTATCGCAAGCAGATCATATATATCTTCAAAGGGACGGTTCTGAACAATCATCTTTCTATAAATACTATAAAGATGTTTCGGACGTCCTCCCATTTCATATTTCATGTGATGTTCGTCAAGTTTTTCTATTATGGGCTGGGAGAATTTTTTAATGAAAGATTCTCTTTCTCGACGCGTGTTCTTAATTTTATTGGCTATGTCGTCGTAAGCTTCTTTGTTAAGATACTTAAACGCGAGGTCTTCCAATTCCCACTTTAAAATTGCCAACCCGAAACGGTGGGCAAACGGGGCGTAAATTTCGAGCGTCTCTTTAGCAATTCTTCTTTGTTTTTGCGGATGAACAAACTCCAAAGTTCGCATGTTGTGAAGACGATCGGCAAATTTTACAAGAATAACACGAACATCTTTTACCATTGAGAGAAGAAGTTTGCGGTAATTTTCCGCCTGGGTAATTTCCTGACCTTTGAACACTCCGCCGATTTTTGTAACGCCGTCTACAATTTCCGCAATTTCTTTGCTGAACTCTTTGGCAATAAAATCCAGACTCAGGTCGGTATCCTCAACTACATCATGAAGAAGAGCGCTGATAACGGAAACGTCGTCAAGAGGAATTTCCCGTGCAACTATCATCGCTACTTCGTAAGGATGATTAAAGTATGGTTCACCGGAAGCACGAAAATCGTTTTTGTGCGATTCGTAACTCAGCTGAAAAGCTTTTTTCAGAAGCTCTTCGTTCACGCTCGGCAATGTGGCTCTGCATACTTTAAGCAGATCGTCGAGCATTCGCTGATGTTTTATGCTTATCGTTACTTCCATTTTCCGTTACGGTTAAAATCTTTGCTTAAAATAGACAATTTTAGAATCAATAAAGTTTCAAACACATTCTCCGTGTTCAGGTAGATAAAAATAAACCACAGAAACACAGAGAATTAAATTGTGCCGAAAGTTCTATCGCCGGCATCTCCTAATCCCGGTAAAATATAACCGTTCTCATTCAATTGCCGATCCAACGACGCGGAATAAATCGGCACATCAGGGTGTTCCGAATTCATTTTTTCAATTCCTTCCGGTGCCGCAATTAAACATGCGAGTATACATTTAGCAGCGCCTTTCTGCTTAAGAGAATTAAAAGAAGCTACTGCGCTTCCTCCGGTCGCAAGCATCGGATCCAGAACAATTGTAACCGAGTCATTTAAATTTTTCGGCGCTTTATAATAGTAATCAATCGGCTGAAGAGTTTTTTCGTCGCGCTGCAGACCGATATGCCCAACATTGGCATCCGGAATCATATCCAAAAAAGAACTAACCATACTTAAACCTGCACGTAAGACCGGCACAAGTATAATTTCTTTTTTCAATTTAAATCCTTTTGTTTTTTCAAGAGGAGTCTGAACCGTAAACTCATCAATCTCAAACGACTTGCAAATTTCTATGGCAAGCGAATACGAAACACGATTCAACGCCGAACGGAATCCGGCGGAGTTTGTATTTACATCTCTTAAAACCGTTACATCTCTTTTAACCAACGGATTTTCTACAAGGATAAAATTTTTCATTTAATTTCCTTTTCTATTTTTCTACCGAGAATTGATAAAAGATTTACAAACGGTGAGAGAGGCGGAGTATAATTATAATTAATATTAGCGAGCTCGTCTGCTTTTGTTCTTGTATGAATTAGCGCCGCAATTAAATCTCCGTAGCCAACCGCTTCCCTGCCTCCGAGAAAGTTTGCGCCCAAAATAAATTTACTGTTCTTATCAAAAATTATTTTACCGAAAACATTCTGCGAACCGGGCATCACTTTTATAATGTTCGGTGTAACAGCGTGAACGGAGCCAAAATTAAAATTGTAAAGTTTAGCTTCTTCCGAACTTAATCCAACACTTACAAAAGATTTATCGAAAACTTTAACCGCTATATTTTTTATAAACGGCTGAATGACGGCATTGCCTCCCGCTGCATTTTCTCCCGCCGCATGTCCGCATTGATGCGCAATGGAAGCGAGTGGAATGTAATCCGGTCTGCCTGCAATTCGATTTATAATTTCGATGCAATCCCCCGCAGCAAAAATGTTCGGGTCGGAAGTGTGAAGTCTTTGGTCCACCTTTATTCCGCCCCATGCGCCGGTATTCAGTTTTGCGGCAACTGCAAGAGCGTTATTCGGTTCGAAACCAACGGAAACCAGGGCAATATCAAACTCAATTACTCTTCCCTCATGTTTAATACTTGCGAATTTATTTCCTTGGCTGTTGAATTTTACATTAACCGCGCCGCCAATGAAATTAATCTTGTTCTCTATTAATAAATCCATCAAGAGCCGGCGCGTTTCTTCTTCAATGCCCGGCATAGGAAGAGATTCTTTTTCAACCAAAGTTACGTCAAGATTAAGAGCTTTAAGCGCGTCGGCTGTTTCCAACCCTATATACCCCGCACCTATAACGAGCGCTTTGTAAATTCTATTGGCGGAAATGTAATTTTTAATTTCTATAAGATCGGCTACGGTTTTAAGATTGAAAACATTTGTAAGATTTTGAGGAAGCGCGGGCAACGGCTTGGCTTTTGCCCCGGTACATAAAATTAATTTATCGTAATCGAGGTCGAATCTATGTCCGCTTGAAAGATTGTGAACAGAAACTGTTTTTTTAACACGGTCGATCTTTTCAACAAGGTGGCGCGTATAAACTTTAACTCCTTTTTCCTTTTCGAAGGACTCCGCGGAATAAAAAACAATTTTTTCATGGCTTTTAATTTCTCCGGAAAGCACGTACGGGAGTTCGCAGGTGCCGGTGGATATGAATTCCCCCGCCTCAATCATAACAACATCGCAGCCGGGAGAGGTTCTTTTTGCTTTTGCGGCAGCAGCGGGACCCGCGGCGTTTCCTCCTATAACAATTATTCTCTTATTCTGGTTATATCCGTACAATTTTCAGCATCATAATTATTTTGAATACAATATAAATATTTTCGAATGCAGAATGTAGCCTGCCCGGGCTCTATAGTTTATACAAAATAGGTTAAAGCGGTAGCGCGTAACACTGAATTGAATTATAAATCGGCTACCCGGCATGTTCTATCTTTCCGAAAGAGACGGCAATCCTGCAAATCATAAATACGGTAAATTAATTTTGAGTTACAGAAATATATTTTCTCTTTCTGCTCATTTACGGTTAACTGCCGGAATGTTGATTTTTTTTTCTCAGGTATAATTCATCAGGAATTATCAATTAACAAGAGACCCGGTGCCAATTGCAAGCCAGCTTGCGGAATTATCCGCCGCGGTCAACAACACTCTTCACGCGGCTAACAGCGATACATATGTTGAACCGCTCGAAGTCTATGCTGCGGCTCTGCAAAATCAAGATAAGGTGCTCGGTATGGACGTTTTGGTTTCCGATATGAAGGAATTCTTCAAAAGAACGAGGAAAAAGAATTCCAGTTCCAATCCGGCCCAATAAGCTGAATCCTTCCAAAACTGCTGTTTCAGCTTAAATATTGGCAAAACCGGCTTGCGGGAGATATCC